>NTKV01000052.1 GCA_002457745.1 SAR116 cluster bacterium MED-G06
CACGCATGCTGTGACGCCTGATCCGCAGCTTGCCGTGACCGGGGCTGTCGGATCGATGCCGGCAGCGGTGAACAGCTCACGAATGGCGGTGTTGTTCTTCCAGGTCCCGTCCTCGTTCAGAAGGTTGGAGAAGGGCAGGTTGCGAGATCCCGGAATATGGCCGGCACGCAGGCCCGGTCGTGGCTCCGGTGCCTCGCCGGCGAAACGGGCCGCTGCGCGGGCATCAAGGATCTGACCGGCGCTGCCATCCGATATCCGCGAAGACAGGCTGTCGAAATCGACAACCGACACGCCGACAGAAGGACGTGAGGTGAAATCACCGGCCAGGACCGGGGGGCTGTCGCCGCTGTCGAGGGTACCGTGAATGCCGCGCCATGCTGCCAGGCCGCCATCAAGGATCGAAACCCGTTCATGCCCGAACAGCCGCATCATCCACCAGCCGCGCGCCGCGGTCCGGATGTCACAATCATCATAGAAGACAACATGATCGTCATCGCCGAGGCCAAGGTCACGCATTGCTGCGGCGAAGCCGTCAGGCGACGGCACCATATGCGGCATCGCATGGTCAGGGTCGGCAATGGTCTCTATGTCAAACCGCAATGCGCCCGGAATATGAGCGGCGGCAAATTCTGCCGCGGCGTTCCGTTTCACGGTGGGAAGGTGGCTGCTGGCATCAAACACACGTACCGATGACAGATTGTGACGAAGCCATGTCGCGGATACGAGAACAGGCGTCATCTTCAACCCTCCAGCCATGATGGGACGGGAAGGTCCTTCGACCGCAGGAAGGCCGGGTTCCAGACCTTTGACTGATAGCGTTGGCCGCTGTCACACAGAATCGTGACAATGGTATGACCCGGGCCAAGCTCGCGTGCCATCGCCACCGCGCCAGCGACATTGATCGCCGTCGACCCGCCAAGATAGAGCCCCTCATCCTTCATCAGATCATAGATCAGTGGCAGGGCGTTGACGTCAGACAGGCGATACGCTGTGTCGATCGGTGCCTCTGCCAGATTGGCGGTGATCCGGCCCTGGCCAATCCCTTCGGAAATGGAGTTGCCCTCGGCCTTCAATTCGCCGTGGATATAATGGCCGTACAGCGCCGATCCATCAGGGTCGGACAAGGCAATCCGAACATCCGGGTTCTGTTCCTTCAGATATTTGCCAACACCGGCGATGGTGCCGCCGGATCCGACGGCGCAGGTGAAGCCGTCTATCTTGCCATCCGTCTGCTGCCAGATTTCCGGGCCGGTCGTGCGGTAGTGACCGATCAGGTTGGCAGTGTTGTCAAACTGGTTCGCCCAGATCACCCCGGCCTCATGCGTTTCGGCAAGTTCTGTAGCGAGGCGCTCTGAATAACGGACGTAATTCCCCGGGTCCTTGTAGGGTTTGGCAGGAACCAGACGAAGATCGGCACCAAACACGCGCAGAACCTCTTTCTTCTCCTCGCTCTGGGTTTCGGGCATGACAATCACCGATGTGTAGCCCTTGGCATTGCCGACCATGGTGAGACCGATACCGGTATTGCCGGCGGTACCTTCGACGATCATGCCGCCTGGCCGAAGCGCGCCGCTTGCTTCTGCATCCTCGATAATGGCAAGTGCCGCACGATCCTTGACGGACCCGCCCGGGTTCATGAATTCGGCCTTGCCGTAGATATCGCATCCGGTTGCCTCTGAAACCGCACGAAGACGGATCAGTGGTGTGTTTCCAATGGCGTCGAGAAGCTGCTGTGATCCGGTGTTGTGTTGCATGATGTCTGCTGTGTCCTTGGATGAGCGAACAATCTAGTCAGTCAGTGACATCCTGTCATCAGACAGTTTGCTCGGGCAGTTCTTTCCGGCAGTTCTTTCCGGCAGTTCTTTCCGGCAGTTCTTTCCGGCAGTTCATTCCGGCAGTTTCATCATCAGGTTCCAGGATCTTCATGCAGCTGCTTGGCAGCATTGCCCATTCGTGCCAGATTGTCGGCGGAGACACCCGCATGGCACGCATCACACTTTTTCGGCACGCCAAGGCCGAAACCCCGACAGCCGATATCGCCGATTTCGACCGTGTGCTTGCAGCACGTGGGCGGCGCAATGCTGACCGGATGGGACGATTTGTGGTGGAGTGCGGCCTCGTGCCTGACCTGGCGATTGTCTCACCGGCGGCGCGCACGCGTCAGACCTATGAAGTGGCTGCTGCCCATTGGCCCGATATCGCGGTCGAGCATCGCCCCGGTATTTACGAGGCAAGTGCCGAGACGATCATGACCGCCATCACCGCGCTTGGGGCGGCGCATGAACATGTCATGGTGATTGGCCATAATCCGGGTCTTGTTGTGCTGCTCCACCACCTTGTCGAAAGCTGGCCATCCGGGATCAATATGTCCTATTTCCCGACAAGCTGCCTCGCGGAGATCGGGTTTGACGCCCCGACAATCGGCGAAATCAATCCGGATGACGGGCGTCTGCTGTCCTTTGTGCGGGTGCGGGAACTGCCTGATATCTGACGCCTGATATCTGACGCCGAAATTTAAAGCCTGAAATTTGACGCCCGAAATTTGATAGGGCATCTCGCCACTGCAGCGCCACAGGCAAGTCATCGGAAAAAACCGGGAAACAGGATCATCAGCATGTTGACCATAGTGTTTTAGCGTGTTAAATCGCTATCACACTAAAACAGGCTGTGTTCACCATGAAACGCGACCAGATCGATCAGGCGCATGCAGAAGATCTCTACGCCGCCATTCTGCAGCTGGAAACAGCTGAGGAGGTGAAGAGTTTTTTCTTTGATTTGTGTACGCCTGCAGAGCTGGAAGGGCTGGTCGACCGGTGGCGGGTGGCCCAGATGCTGGTGCAGAAAATTTCTTACCGGCAGATTGCGGCGGAAACGAATGTAAGCACCGCGACCATCGTCAGGGTGGCGCGGTTTCTGAATAACGGCAATGACGGCTACCGCACCATCATGCGGCGGCTTGGCAAGCTTGAGGAATAGGTCAGATGACACCCAAATCACGCCGCGATGACGGCAGGCTGAAGATCGCCATCCAGAAGTCCGGCAGATTGTCGGAAAAAAGCTTCGCACTTCTGGAGAAGGCGGGAATCAGCCTGCTAAAGAGCAAGGACCAGCTTTTGTGCCGGGCGCGCAATTTTCCGCTCGATATCTTTCTGGTTCGTGATGACGACATTCCGGCTTTCCTGGTGAATGACGTCTGCCAGCTTGGCATTCTTGGTCAGAACACAATGCTTGAGACAAAGCTTCTCGACCCGCAGACTTTTGGTGGGCTTGAGCAGGTGATCGAGCTTGGTTTTGGGCGGTGCCGGCTTTCGATCGCGACGCCAAACGACATGAGCTATGACGGTGTTGAGAGCCTTGCAGGAAAGACCATCGCCACCTCCTATCGCGGCCTTCTGGCAGACTATCTGGCAAGGCAGGGCGTCGCGGCCGACATCGTGACCATGGAAGGCGCGGTTGAAGTGGCACCGCGGACGCATCTGGCAGATGCCATCTGCGATCTGGTTTCGACCGGAAATACCCTGATCTCGAACGGGTTGACGGAACAGGAATGTATTCTTGAAAGTCAGGCATCTGTAATACAAAACAATGGAATGCAGGATGATCTTCGTGCCTTGAGTGAAAAGCTGCTTGCGCGGATCACAGCTGTCCTCAGGGCTGAGAACAGCCGGTACATCATGCTGAACAGTCCGGTCGACTCGCTTGACGAAATCAAAGCCATTCTTCCCGGCTCGCAATCACCGACGGTGATGCCGTTGCAGGGGCGTGACGATATGGTTGCGGTTCATGCCGTCTGCGAGGAAGAGGTGTTCTGGCAGACCATGGAGGATCTGAAGGCGCGCGGTGCCACATCGATTCTGGTGGTGCCGATTGAAAAGATGCTGGACTGAGGGCAAGGCGATGGATGACATCAAGACAGAAAACGCCATGGCACCCCGTGCGCGTCCTGAAATCCTGGCAATGAAGGGCTATGTGTCGGCGCGCTCGCTTGTTGCGACTGGTGAAAGCACTGTGTTTCTCGACGCCAATGAATGCCCGTATGAGCCGTTCGTCGGCGCGTCCGGACTGGCGCGCTATCCGATGCAGCAACCGCCGGAGCTCGTCAGTGCCGTCTGTGGCTGGCTTGACATCTCTTCGCGCAACCTGACCATCACGCGCGGCGCGGACGAGGCCATCGACTGTCTGATGCGGGCGTTCTGTGTTCCGGCGCAGGACAACATCATCATCTGCCCGCCAACCTTCGCCATGTATGCGCAATCCGCCATGCTGCAGGGGGTCGAGACCCGAAAGGTGGCGCTTGGCGAGGGGTTCGCCCTTGATACGGATGGCATCATGGCCAGGGTTGATGACAACACGAAAATGGTCTTTGTCTGTTCGCCGAACAACCCGACAGCAAATCTGATGGACCGTGAGGCGGTGGTCGGATTGTGCCATGCCCTTGCTGGGCGCGCCCTTGTGGTGGTTGACGAGACCTATATCGACTATGCCGGCACAGACAGCATGGCAGCTGATCTGGAAAATTTTGCCAATCTCGTGGTGTTGCGGACGCTGTCGAAATCACATGCGGCTGCCGGCCTGCGCTGCGGCATGGCCATTGCCCGCCAGGATGTGACCGAGCTTCTTCACAAGGTGCTGGCGCCCTATCCTCTGCCGCAACCGGTTGTTCAGGCGGCGCTGACCATTCTCAGGCCAGAGAACCAGCAACGGCTGGCGCTGCGGCGCGGCGAGATCATTGCCCGCCGTGACGCCTTTGCCGCGGCGGCTGCCGAGATGGCCGGCGAGATGGCCGGCGAGATGGCTGGCGAGATGGCTGGCGTCAGGGCCATTCTGCCGACCGATGCCAATTATCTGCTGATGATCGTGGATGATGCGGATGCGCTGTGCGCCCGGGCTGCCGCATCCGGCTACATCCTTCGTAACCAGTCGCATCAGCCGGGCCTTGAAGGGGCCATCCGCGTGTCCATTGGTACCGAGGAGGAGATGGCCGGGCTTCTGGCCATTCTGCGCGGTGAGGCGCTTGCCGTTGCCGCCGAGGAGCGTGTCGCACGCCATGTTCGCAAGACCAGTGAGACCGCCATTTCCGTTGCCGTCAATCTGGACCGCAAGGCGCCAGTGAAAATCGCCACAGGTGTCGGGTTCTATGATCACATGCTGGACCAGATCGCCAAACATGCCGGGTTCTCACTGCAGCTGGAATGCGACGGTGATCTGCATATCGACCCGCACCACACAATCGAGGATTGCGCCATTGCTCTGGGGGCCGCGCTGCGCACAGCGCTTGGCGACAAGCGGGGCATCGGGCGCTATGGCTTCTGCCTGCCGATGGATGAGGCGCTGGTGACTGTCGCCCTTGATCTGAGTGGTCGCTACTTCCTCGACTTCAAGGCGGATTTCCCGGCAGACCATGTTGGTGATCTGCCGACAGACATGATCGAGCATATCTTCCGCTCGCTTGCCGAGAACATGCAGGCCAACCTCCATATCGCGGTCGAGGGTGAGAATGCACATCACATGGTCGAAGCCTGCTTCAAGGGCTTTGCCCGTGCGCTTCGCCAGGCAATCCGCCAGGATGGTGCCGATCTGCCAAGCACCAAAGGCATGTTGTAGGGAGCGCGTGATGATTGCCATTATCGACAGTGGCGGGGCAAATATCGCCTCGGTTCGGTTTGCGCTTGAACGCCTTGGTGTGGCCGGCGAGCTGACCGCAGATCCGGCGGTGATTGCGGCGGCTGACAAGGTGATCCTTCCCGGGGTTGGCGCCGCGCCGGTGGCCATGGCGCAACTTGAAGCGGCTGGCCTGATTGAATGCATCCGTGGTTTGACGCAGCCTGTGCTCGGCATCTGCCTTGGCATGCAGCTGTTGTTTGAACGCTCGCAGGAGGGGGACACACCGCTTCTTGGGCTGATCAAGGGCACATGCCGCGCCTTTGACCCCTCTGCCGGCCTGACGGTGCCTCATATGGGCTGGAACAGGCTGTCTGCGGTTGGTGAGGCGCCGCATCCGCTGTTGTCGGGCGTTGATCTTGGTGCGCATGTCTATTTTGTCCACAGCTATGCTGCACCAGTGTCGGAAGACACTGTGGCCTCCTGCAGCTACGGCATGGATTTCACCGCGCTTGTCGCGCGTGGCAATTTCATGGGGGCGCAGTTCCACCCCGAGCGCTCCGGCCCGGTCGGTGCGCGCATTCTCGGGAATTTTCTCGCACTTCCCCAAAGCTCTGATGACCGCCTGAAGGAAAGGCTGACAGGATGATTATCTATCCAGCCATCGATCTGATCGCCGGTGAAGTCGTTCGCCTTCACAAGGGCGACTTCGCACAGAAGACAACCTATGGCACCGACCCGGTGGCTGTGGCCCGCGCCTATGCGGATGCAGGAGCCAGCTGGCTGCATCTCGTCGATCTCGATGGCGCAAAGGATCCGGCACATCGCCAGACAACGCTGATTTCGCGAATCATCGAGGGGTCCGGGCTGAAGGTCCAGACCGGGGGAGGAATCCGCAGCCGTGCTGATGTCGAGGCGCTTCTTTCCGCCGGGGCAAGCCGGGTTGTCATCGGGTCACTTGCGGTGCGCGATCAGGACACTGTTGCAGCGATGATTGCCGATCTCGGGGTGGAGGCCATTTGCCTTGCCGCCGATGTGGTACGTCCGGATCAGGACTTCATGATTGCTGTCTCCGGATGGCAGGAAGCCAGCACCATGACGCTTGCCGATTTCATCGAAGGCTTTTTGCCGTCCGGACTGCGTCACGTGTTGTGTACCGACATCGATCGGGACGGCACGCTGACCGGCCCCAACAAGGCGCTGTATGACATCGTGAAAGCAGCGTATCCGGACATCCGTCTTCAGGCCTCGGGCGGGGTCAAGGGGATCGAGGATCTTGACGGTCTCGGGACCGACGGGGTGATCATCGGGCGCGCCATCTATGAACAGAAGATCGATCTGAAAGCCGCGCTGGAACTGGGAGGCCCACAATGCTGACGAAGCGCATCATCGCCTGTCTCGATGTTCGTGACGGCCGTGTCGTCAAGGGGGTCCAGTTCCGCAACCACCGGGATATGGGGGACATCCTCGAACTGGCACAACGCTATGCCGATGAGGGGGTCGACGAGCTTGTCTTTTATGACATCACGGCCAGCAGTGACGGCCGCGTTGTCGACAAGAGCTGGGTGAACAATGTCGCGCGGCGCATCAATATCCCGTTCTGCGTTGCGGGAGGTATCCGCAGCATCGATGATGCGCGGGCCATCCTGAATGACGGGGCAGACAAGATTTCGGTGAACTCACCAGCGCTGGAGCGCCCTGAATTCATCTCCGAGCTTGCCGAAGCCTTTGGCACACAATGCGTCGTTGTCGGGATTGACAGCCGTCTGGAAACCAAAGATGACGGATCAGATAAATATGTTGTTTATCAATATACTGGAGACGAAACCAAAACCATTTCCTCAAAGCGCGACACAGTGGCCTGGGCTGCCGAGGCGGAGCGCCGTGGTGCAGGCGAGATCGTTCTGAACTGCATGAATAATGACGGGGTGAAGCGCGGCTATGACCTGACCCAACTGCGCCTGATCCGCGAGGCGGTCACCATTCCGGTGATCGCGTCTGGCGGCGCGGGAGACTATGCGCATTTCGCCGATCTGTTCGAGACAACAGGCATTGATGGCGGGCTGGCGGCCTCGGTGTTCCATAGTGGCCAGATTCCGATCCCGTCATTGAAACGCTTTCTTCAGGATCGCGACATCGAAGTGAGGCTGTAACCATGGAAAATGAAAACAAGGCCGGACAGTCGCGTGAGGTGTCCGGGGCCGAGCGACGCGCTGCCGATTGGCTCGATGCTGACTGGAACAAGGCGGATGGGCTGCTGCCGGCGGTCATTCAGGATGTGCGGACCGGCCAGATCCTGATGCTTGGCTATATGAACCGCGAGGCGGCAGAGGCCACGCTGGAGAGGGGTCATGTCACCTTCTACAGCCGTTCGAAGCAGCGCCTCTGGACCAAAGGAGAAACATCGGGCAACAGGCTTGGCTTTGTCAGCGCCGCGCTCGACTGCGATCGTGACACGATCCTTGTTCAGGCTGTGCCGGCAGGTCCGGCCTGTCATACCGGCGCGCGGACCTGTTTTGGTGATGACCTGCCGGGTGGGGCCGGCTTCCTCGGACAGCTGGATAGTCTGATTCGGCAGCGGCGCGCCGAGATGCCGGAGGGAAGCTACACAACGTCCCTGTTCAGCGCAGGCAAAGCGCGTGTGGCGCAGAAGGTCGGCGAGGAGGGGGTCGAACTCGCCCTTGCCAGAATGAAGGATGACAGCGAGGAAATGGCGAATGAGGCGGCTGATCTCCTGTATCACCTGATGGTGCTGCTGGCGGATGCAGACATGTCGCTTGAGGATGCTGTGGCGGTGCTTCGCGCCCGACATGCCTGACCCCCTGCAAGGGGCCTGAATCCCTGTGATGAACAGAGTTTGCCGGGGACAGGGCCCGGCCCGGGTAAATTCGCTAAACGATTTTTGAAAACCGACGTTAAGGAGGTCAGGACAGGGGTGCGATCCTGACCGGATTCGTCGGCCGTTATCGATGCGCGACGAAGGCCCCCGCTGGCACTGCGCCAGCGGGGGTTGTTTTTTGCAGGGTCTATTTTATCCAGGTCGAGTTTCGCTTCGGGCCGAGGTCATCACTCATCATCCGGCTGAAAGCATCGGCAAGGTTGCTTTGCCGCGCGCGGGCCTTCTTCAGATCAATATCAAGCGGGATCTGGATGTCGCCGTCGCCGCGTAGGCGCGGCTCGCCATAATTTCCGAACTCCTTGAGAAGGATCTGCAAGGCGATCATCAAACGCTGTTCCTGGTCATCCGTCTTCATAGCTGCCTCCAAGGCCACCAACAGGGGCGCTTCGCGTGATTATGCGCGCCTTTGATTCCGACATGGCTTTGCCATCAGGTCAACCCACAGCAAGAATGATGCCGGAATCTGGCCGTGGAACGAACGGTGCAGGCAGCCATTGCCGCTAGAAGGTGGATTTAGGCTCCTTGTAAAGCTTGTGCGTGATCGAGAGGCTTGCCGATATGGTGGCTCTTTCGCTGATCTCGATCGGGCTGTTGTCTCTGTTGCACGCAACAACGCCAAGCTGATAGGCGGTCTCACCTGTTCCCACGCCGCCGCCCACACTGGTGAAAGCAAAACAGCCCTTATCGAAATCCTTCATCGTCACTTCATAGTGTTTTGCGCGCTTCACCCACAATTTGATTGGCAGGGTCCGCCGTTCGGCTTTGGTGAATTTGGCATCCTGCTCTTCAAGCCACCTGCTCATGGCAGCCATGATGGCCTTCCTGTCATCTCTGCGCCAGACGGTGTTATGGCCCGCGACGGCCATCGAAACGACGATGAACTGTTTTGGGGCTTTGAAGACCTGATATTCCTGATAGCTGTTGAGCGTGCCGGAATTGTTGATAGCCAGGCATTTTGTAGGTTCGTTGGCGAATTCGGGCAGGCTGATCGATACGGCACAGTCGGTTGTTTGCTGCCATACGCTTTTGGTTGTGCCAGCCTGGCTGGTGACATTTGCAATCAGGACAAGGCAAAGCGCGATAAAAAGCGCGACTGGGTTTTGGTAGAACGTCATGTGATCTCCTGTAGCAATGCGATGGTTGCCGCGGTAACAAGCGGCGGCGCCACGACACAGGAGACAAAAACAGCAAAAAGGGGCACCGATACCGGGGCATAGTCCTTCCGGACAGTCTATACGGAATTAACGAAAACCGGCATGCCGACGCTATGCGGGGGGCTGAAAAACCCCGTCAAAATAGGCTGCCAGAGCGGCATGCTCCTCAAGGGGCAGCACATCGGCGACATACTGGTCAGGGCGGACAATGACCACACACCCCCTGTCGCGGTTAATGCCACGTAAATCATATATATCCTGATTGTTCTTCAGGTCAGGGCTGAAGACTTTTTCATAATCGATCAGGCCAAGCTTTCCTTTTGCCGGCCGCAAAAGAGAGGGCAGGTCACTGATGTTCAGTTCGCGAAATCCCTGTTGCATGACGGCCCGAAGGTCAATCACGGAATCCACCTCGGCATCGGCCCCGGTGAAACGGCGAACCGGTGATCGCGGGTCGCTGTCGAGGAAGTGCAACAGGCCGGCGAACGGGCTGTTGTCTGACAGGGCAGCCCGGTCGGCAAAGATGAACAGCCGCCAGCGCGCATCGGCCCGCACCACATGGCCCAGATGCATCGGCTTGCCATCTGCGAGGCGCACAACCGGTGCCGAATGGAATCGCATGCCGACATCGAATCCCTTGGCCAGGGCCTGTGCACCGCCTGCGCCGGTCAGAAGGGACGGCGTGTAGCGAACCGAGACGCCGGCCGTATACCGACCATGCTCGACAAAATATTGCTGGAATTTCGGTGCGTTGGCCTCGTCGTCATCCGCTTCGTTCCGTTCGCTGATGATGCGCGCCCATTCCTGGTCAAACTCGATCAGGTCACGGGCAACTGCCTGACGCTCGTCGGAATAGCTGCGCAGCAGTGACGGTCCGCTCTTGCCGCGCAGAACCGAGGTCAGCTTCCAGCCAAGATTGAACCCGTCCCCCATCGACACATTCATCCCCTGACCGGCTTTCGGGCTGTGGGTATGGCAGGCATCGCCAGCAATGAACACGCGGGGATGACCATCCGTGCAGGAATCGCCCTGCAGATTGTCGAACCTGTCTGTCAGCCGCTGGCCGATCTCGTAGACAGACCACCAGACAACATCCTTCACCTCGAACCTGTAGGGGTGGAAGATTGCTTGTGCGGCGGCAATGATGTCGGCATCGGTCAGATTGCGGTTTCGTACCCGCTCACCGGCACCAAGGCTCTCCATCTCGACATAGATCCGTGCCATGTAACCGCCTTCGCGCGGGATGATCAGAATGGTGCCGCCACCATCCGACTGGATCAGCGTCTTCTGCCGGATGTCGGGGAAATCGGTAACTGCCAGCACATCCATGACGCCCCAGGCCTTGTTGGCGGAATCGCCTTTCAACTCCAGCCCTATGGCCTGGCGCACGCCGCTTCGTGCGCCATCACAGCCGACGACATAGCGTGCCCGGATGGTCTCCGTCTCGCCCTCATGTCCGGCATCCTGCCGCTCGACCTCGACCGTCACCGGATAATCGGCCTTATCCATGATCGTCAGCCCGGTCAGCTTGCGGCCATAGTCAGGCGTCAGGCGGGTGGGCGCGCGGCGCATCACATCAAGATACATGTCGTGAACCCGCGCCTGGTTCAGGATGACATGTGGCATCTCGGACAGCCCGTCCTCGACATCCTGAATCCGGCCGGTGCGGATGATATTGGCTGGCATTTCCGGATCAGGCTTCCAAAAGGTCGTCTCATTGACCCAATAGGCCTCGTTTGCCACGCGGTGGGCAAAGCCGAAAGCCTCGAACATCTCCATTGATCTGCAGGAGACACCATCGGCCTGGCCGCGTTCCATCGGCCCCGGTTTCTGTTCGATCACCACAGTTTCGATGTCGGCAAATTGCGCCAGCTGCGCCGCCAGGGTGAGACCTGCTGGCCCGCTGCCAACAATCACCACATCGGCGGTGTCTGGAAGGCTGTCGACAGCTTTCCGGCGCGACTGGTCAGGATGCATTTCGGGGTCACCACCGCGAAAGCCGTTGAGATGAAACTGCATGATACGGTCCTTTGCCCAAACATCCATGGGCAGCATAGGAAGGCTGGTGAAAGCGCGTCAACTCTCGTAGCGCGTTTCACCGCGTCGGCTTGGATCGGTTTTCAGCTCGATGACCAGCGGATCGTGGGCCCGCTGCGCGCAATTCACCCGCGAGCAGAGATGGCAGCTGATGCCGATTTTGCTGAAATCCTCATCTGCCGGGATTGGTGTTCTCGTTGTGTAGATGAGTTTCTGCGCATGCCGGATTTCGCAGCCAAGCGAGATGGCGAGCCGTCGTTCCTGCGTGTCCATCGAATATACAGGCCTGTCGGTCGTGCGGCTCAGCGTGAAATAGCGTTCGCCATCGGGAAGCTCGACAAATTGTGGCTGGATCACGCCGGGCGTCCGGAACGTGGTGTGCAGGTTCCATACCGGGCAGGACCCGCCATGTTCGGCAATGGTGAAGCTGGTAGCGTTGAACCGTTTCGTCACGTTTCCGGCACGGTCGACCCGCAGGAAGAAGAAAGGGACGCCGCGCCGCGTGTCACGATGCAATGTGGTCAGTCGCTGGCACACCTGCTCGTAGGAGACCGAGAAGGCCGACACCAGCCTGTTGATGTCGTAGCGGGTCTGTTCCGCGACATCGAGGAACCTGTCATAGGGCATCAGCAGCGCGGCTGCGAAATAATTCGCAAGTTCGATATGACAGCGGTCGATGCTTCGTTTTGTTTTCAGCGAACTGTTGCTGGTGATGTCAGCAAGGATGTCGGCGAATTCAACGAAACACAGAACATGCGCCATCTGGAAGGTGCGGTTCGGGAAATCGAGGGCCTCGGAGAGTTGCAGGCTGGCCGCCTCTGCATCGTAAATGCGAAGCGATTCCTTCATTTCCTCGACCGGCAGGGTGACCACTGAAATGTCGTGCCTGTCGCGCAGACGCGCCTTCAGCATCATCTGCATTTCGTCGGATGGGCAGGGCTGTTCCTCAGCCAGATTCTCGGCAGCGCGCTCAAGCGAGTCGAAATGATTGCCCTGGCTTCTGAAAAAGTCGTGGATGGTGGTTTCCGAGGATAATGCCAGCATGTCTGCCGGAAGGCGTTCGCCGCCAAGGCGCATGACATTGTCGATAGCGGTTCTGTGATTCTGGTAGAGCTTCAGAAAGTTCTGCACAAATACCGGCGTGTGGTCGATGGCGGCGCGCAATTCATCAAGATCAGGCGCGTTGTCCGCAAACAGCGGGTCGCGGATCGCAGTCCGGAGGTCGGCCAGAACCGTGCTGCCACTGTCGGGCACGACATCATGCCAGTCGATGCCAAACTGTTCCGACAGAGCCATCAGAACCGGCACAGACAGGCTGCGCTGGTTTTTCTCCAGCATGTTGACATAGGCAGCGCTGATTCCCAGCACCTCGGCCAACGCCGCCTGGGTGAGGTTCCGCTCGCGACGAAGCTGTCGCAACCTTGATCCGATGAACGCCTTTTTCATGATTGAAGACTATCAGAGGCCATCGGGTATGGCGTTCACAATTTTACAAAAAACACCCTTGTTAAAATAACAAAAAACACAACCACACTAATTCGAGTGAATTCTGCAGAGGGATGGGACAGCATCCTCGGCCAATGCGGGGACAGACGGAGGACACTATGATTGGATACAAGACACTGGCCGTACCAGGGCCGACCAATATGCCATTCGAAATTCGCCAGGCGATGGATGTTGCGCTGGAAGACCACCGCGCCCCTGACTTTCCTGACTTCACCAAGCCGCTGCTGAATGACCTGAAGGGCATTTTCCGCACCGAAACAGGTCACGTCTTTCTGTTCCCCGGATCTGGCACCGGCGGCTGGGAAGCGGCGATCGGCAATTGCCTGTCCCCGCGCGACACAGTTTTGACCTCGTCCTTTGGCCAGTTTTCCGGTCTTTGGGTCGACATGTGCAACCGCTTCAACCTGAACGTGATGAATTACGATATGGATTGGGGTGAGGGCGTACCTCTGGATCTGTACAGGCGTCGCCTTGAGGCCGACAAGCACCACGAGATCAAGGCGGTGCTGGCCTGCCATAACGAGACAGCCACTGGCGTGACAAGCGACATTGCCGGTCTACGCAAGGTGCTTGATGATCTTGGTCATCCGGCATTGCTGTTTGTTGATGGCGTCAGTTCGATCGGATCACTGGAATTCCGCATGGATGACTGGGGCGTCGATATTGCCGTTTCCGGCTCGCAGAAGGGTTTCATGATGCCGACCGGCCTCACCATCATCGGGGTCAGCGAAAAGGCCATGGCTGCCTGCGCCAAGGCGACAACCCCACGTTGCTATTTCGATTTTGCGGGCATGGCCAAGATGAACGCGCAGGGCTACTTCCCCTACACGCCACCGGCGACCCTTCTTCGCGGTCTGCGCGCCGCTGTGGACATGCTGAATAACGAAGGGATGGACAATGTGCACGCCCGCCACAACCGGCTTGCTGGCGGTGTTCGCGCCGCGGTTGATGCCTGGGGTCTTCGCAACTGCGCACGCCGGCCAGAGCTCTATTCGGATACGGTGACGGCCATCTTGGTCTCCCCCGGCACTGATGCAAATGACATCATCAGCATCGCTTACAACAGATATGGCGTCTCGCTCGGCGGCGGTCTTGGCAAGGTCGCGGGCAAGGTGTTCCGCGTTGGCCATCTTGGCTGGCTGAACGAGGCGATGGTGCTTCAGGCGCTTGGCGGCGTCGAACTCGCCATGCGTGACTGTGGCATAGCCTTCACCGCTGGATCGGGCGTTGGCGCGGCCATCGAGCATTATACCGACACGCGCATCGCACTTCCGCTGGCCGCCGAATAACCCCGGGCCGAATAACACCGGGCCGAATAACACCGGGCCGAATAACACCGGGCCGGCAATCCGCGGCCTTTAAGACTTCATCTCCCCCAGTGGGGCCGATTGCACGGATCGGCCCCACAACTCATTTTGGGGACGGTTCTTGGGGTCAGGCTCTCTGGATCAGTCTGTCTGGCCGGACCGAAGCAGCATGCGTCTGGCGGCTTCTTCGACAGGCTTGTCAACCATCTGGCCATCAACGGCAACAGCGCCGCGCCCCCCTTCCTCGACAGCAGCGATGACACGGCGCGCCCAGGCGAGATCACTTTCTGATGGCGCAAAGACGCCTCTGACCGGGGCTACCTGCGCGGGATGGATCAGAAGCTTGCCGCCAAAACCGAGATTGTGCGCGGCTTCTGCATCCAAGCGGCAGGCAGTCTCGTCACGAAAATCTGGGGTAACACTGTCAACAGGTGCGGCTTTCCCGGCGAAGCGCGAGTGAAGCACGATTTGTGAGCGAGCATACAGCATGGCCTCATGGTCCCGGCCGCTGCCAAGGTCCAGTGCAAAATCAAGATGTCCAAAGACCAGTCGCGCCACGTCGTCACGTGCCAGCAATTCAGGCATCGCAAACAATCCCTGAACGCTTTCGATCTGGGGAAGGAGGTGGCTGTCGCCCCC
>NTKV01000053.1 GCA_002457745.1 SAR116 cluster bacterium MED-G06
CGGAATTCCGGGCAGATCATCGCCGTGCCGGCCCAGGCAGCGTCGACATGGCTGAACAGCCCTTCATCGCGCGCGATGGGAAGGATTTCGTCAAGCCGGTCACTCACCCCGACACTCGTCCCGCCGACCACGCAGCAGACAGCGCAGGGAAGATAGCCGGCAGCGCGGTCAGCAGCGATCGCGTCACGAAGCGCGTCAGCCTGCATCGCGCCCTCTGCATCGACAGGGATCTTCACAAGATTGTCGCGCCCGATTCCCGACAGGAACACCGCCTTCTCGATCGAAGAATGTGCCTGCGTACTGCTATAGACCCGAAGCACCTTCTGCCCGGCCAGCCCCTGTTCCTTGCCGGTCCAGTCCAGCGCCTTCTCGCGCGCCGTCAGGATCGCCGACAAGGTGGCCATGCCGGCCCCGGTCTGGATGACACCGTGCCACCCCTCGCCGATGCCGGTCATCTGCCGCAACCAGTCGAGAACATGAATTTCCATTTCGGTGCCGGCGGGCGACGTCTGCCAGAGCATGCATTGCGCCGCCATTGTGGCGGTCAGCCATTCCGCCAGGATCGAGGGTGGGCTGCTGTTGGACGGGAAATAGGCGAAGAATCTGGGGTGTTGCCAGTTTGTGACATGCGGCACCACAAGCGATTGGAAATCGGAAAAGATGTCCTCGACGGACTCCGCCTCGGTTGGCGGCGACTCCGGCAGACTGGCACGCACTTCGCCGGGGCGTGTCGGCGGCCTGACCGGCTGCGTGTCCAGCGATGCAAGATAGGCAACCGACCATTCGGCGGCGCGGCGCCCCCAGTCTTCAAGGTCGCTGTTTTTCATTCACTCTCTCCCGTCCGGCGCTACTCCGCCAGGACAAAAATGCCGATATCCCCAAGATTTGTGCCGGTTGGCGGCACTTTTAGCAATTCGTCCCGGGCGTCAAGATACGGATAGCAATCATGCGCGGCAAGGGCGTCCCGCGCCGCCACCGGATCACGATCATTGTCCGTCCCGACAATCGCCCCCGCCGCATCGGTCGGGCCATCACGCCCGTCGGTGCCGCCGATCAGCGCTGTCCATCCAGCTGTCACATCCGCTGACTCTCCCATCGCAAGCGCGAAGGCGACGCCCATTTCCTGGGCCCGGCCACCCTGTCCGGGATTGTCGCCAAGCCGAACCGTGGTCTCACCGCCAGTGACCCCCCACCGCGCGCCACGACCCTGCTGGCTGGCAAGACATGTGGCCAGTTCGGCGGCGCAGCCGGCGGCGTCACCATCAAGATCGGGAAGCATCACCTCATGAAGATTGCCAAGAGCGGTCTGCATCACCTGACGGGCCGCCTCACGGCAGATCTGGTTGCTGGCAAGAAGATGCGTGGTCACAGCTTCAGCCGCCGCGTCGTTGGCACGAAGCGGCAGGTCAGCCGTCCCCGCCGCAATGCGGGCAAGCTGCCTTGCCATGAAATCCAGCCGGTCAAGACCGGTGCTGCGGACCAGCTGCAGCGCCGCCTCCAGAGGCACCGGGTCGGGAACAGCCGGGCCACTGGCAATGGATTCAAATCTGTCCCCCGGCACATCCGAAAGCAGGAACTGCGTGATCCTTGCCGGCGCGGCGCGGCGCGCCAGTCGCCCGCCCTTCAGTTTCGAGACCAGACGGCGCACGACATTCATGTCATGAATATCAAGGCCGCTTGCCAGCAGCGCCTCGTTCAGCGCCTGTTTGTCAGCCAGGCTCATGCCCTCGGCAGGGGCAGGCAGCAATGCCGATCCACCACCGCTGATCAGCAGCAGCAGATGATCATCCGCCGCCAGACTGTCGATATGGGCCATCACCGCCTTGCCAGCGGCAATCCCGCGCGCATCCGGCACCGGATGGGCGCTTGGAAACACGGTCATCCCGGATGGCAGGACCAGGCTGTCATCGGCAAGGCTTTCATCGGTTGTGACAATGATCCCGGGCGCATCGCATCCGGCATTGCGAACAGCCGCGGCCATCGCACCGGCGGCCTTTCCAACAGCGATTACCGAGGTTGGCGGCACCGCAAGGCGCGTCATCGCCTGGGCGCTGACCCTGGCCGGGTGTCCGGCGGCACAGGCCGCCTCGAAGGCACGTGCAACCAGCGCCTTCATTGCCGTCATATCGTGCATATCAAGGCTGTCTGCCATTACCCGACCGGATCAGGAAGCGGCGTACCGGCGGCAAAGGCCCTGGCATTCTCCACAACCTTCATGCCCATGGCGACGCGGGTTTCCTGCGTTGCCGAGCCCAGATGCGGCAACAGCACCGTGTTCGGCGCAGCCAGAATGGCCGGATTCACCACTGGCTCTCCCTGAAAGACATCGAGGCCGGCCCCGGCGATGGCCCCGCTTTCCAGCGCCGCGACCAGCGCCGCCTCATCCACCACGTCACCGCGCGCCGTGTTGATCACATAGGCATCCGGCGACATCGCTGCCAACGCGTCGGCGCCGAGAATATGGCGTGTTTCAGCCGTCGCCGCGCAATGCAGACTGACATAATCACTGGCAGCGCAGACTTCGGCGACACTGGCAAGCTGGCGTGCCCCAACGCCGGCACCACCGGTGACAGCTGAGCGATTCTGGAAGACCACATCCATGCCGAAGCCAAAATGCGCGCGGCGCGCCACCGCCTGCCCGATCCGCCCCATGCCGATGATGCCAAGCGTCTTGCCTGTCATCTGTCGCCCGACAAGATGCGTTGGGCCCCAGCCGTTCCACGCTCCGGCGCGAAGCTCGCGCTCACCCTCGCCAGCACGGCGGCTGAGCATCAGCATCAAGGTCAGGGTGAGATCGGCGGTGGCATCTGTCAGCACGCCGGGCGTGTTGCTGACGGCGATGCCATGCGCTGCGGCACTGACAAGATCGATATGGTTTACCCCGACACCGTAATTGGCAATCATCCGGCAGCGCCCCGCAGCGCCAGCGGCCACCACATCGGCGTCGATCACATCGGATACAGTCGGTGCGGCCATGTCATGACTGGCGACCCCGGCCATCAGCTCGTCCTTGCTCAGCGGCCGGTCATCCGCATTGAAGGTCACATCAAACAGCGCGGACAGCGCCTCTTCGGCCGGGCTGGGCCACCGACGGGTCACAAAAATAGATGGTCGGGTCATAGGGTGCTTGCCTCTGTTCTCGGTAGGTCCGTCATAAAAAAGGGGGGTGGCGCGCCTCGAAAAGCGGCACCCTTACCCCCTGAAAATTCCGTCTGGCAAATGGTATCAGGGCACCGCGCGTCGCGATGCCCTGGTGCCCTGTTGTCTGGCTGTCAGGCCTTAGCCCGGCATTTCGCCCTGGATGCCCTCGGCATAGAAGAAGACATCGCTCCACAGCCGGCCATCATCAAGCGCATCACCAGCCTTGATCACGACATTGCCTTTGTTGTCCTTGATCGGGCCCGTGAAGATGTTGTGGCCACCCTTGACCTTGGCAGCGGCGGCTTCGGCGGCGGCCTTCACATCATCAGGCATGTTCTCGAAGGCTGTCAGCTCAAGATAATTGTCGGCCATGCCCTTCCAGGTGTTGCCACCCCAATGGTCCGGCCCGTCACCGGTCGACCAGCTGCCGTCAAGAACCTGTTCGATCTTCTGGATGTAGTAAGGGGCCCAGTTGTTGACCGAAGAGAAGAGCTGCGCGTTCGGGGCGAACTCCTTCATGTCGCTGGCCTGACCGAAACCGTGGATGCCAGCCTTTTCAGCCGTCTGCAGCATCGCCGGGGTATCGGTATGCTGCGCCATCACGTCGGCACCCTGCGCCACAAGAACCTTGGCGGCGTCGGCTTCCTTCACAGGATCGGCCCAGGTGTTGGCCCAGATCACCATGATCTCGGCATCCGGATTGGCTTCCCGCATGCCGATGGCAAAGGCGTTCAGACCCTGATAGGCCTCGGGAATCGGGAACGGCGCGATGTAGCCGATCTTGTTCGACTTGGTCATCATGCCGGCGACGATGCCCTGCACGTAACGGCCTTCATAGAAACGGATGTTGCCGGTGGCCATGTTGCCGGACCGCTTGTAGCCGGTGATATGCTCGAACTTCACATCAGGAAATTCCTTCGACACCTTCAGCATCGGGTCCATGTAACCGAATGAGGTGCCAAAGATCACCTGATTGCCCTGACGGGCCAGCTCACGGACAACACGCTCGGCGTCCGGGCCTTCCGGCACGTTTTCAACAAAGGTTGTTTCAACCTTGTCACCGAAATGTGCCTGAACTTCCTGGCGGGCCAGCTCATGCGCGTAGGTCCAGCCATGGTCACCAGGCGTTGTCAGGTAAAGGAACCCGACCTTCAGCGGATCCGCAACAGCCGCGCCAACGGACATGCCGAGCGCAGCGACGGACAACGCCATCATCTTGATCATTTTTTTCATGCGTCTCTCCATTGTCGGATGACCGCCTTGTCACTCTTGTGCGGCATCCTTGATTTTGTCGGGGCCAGCCGGCTATTTGCCAGCGTGGAAAGCCCGACCCAAACAGGCTGGCGAATTCGCCAGCGCGAAATCCCTGTTCCGAGAAATCAGTACCAGTACGATAATAGTAGCAAGATACGGCAGCATGGAAAGGAATTGCGACGGCACCGTCCAACCTTCCGCCTGCCCAGCAAGCTGCATGATCGTGATGCCCCCGAAAATCAGCGCGCCAACAAGCACCCGCCAGGGCATCCATGAAGCAAACACGACCAAAGCCAGCGAAATCCATCCCCGCCCTGCGGTCATCCCCTCGGCCCAGTGCGGGGTCAGCATCAGCGGCAGATAGGCGCCGCCAAGCCCCGCCATCATTCCGCCGAACAGCACTGCCATGAATCGCACGCCCAGCACCGGATAGCCGAGCGCATGCGCGCTGTCATGATTGTCGCCGATGGCGCGCAGAACAAGCCCGCCGCGCGTGCGTTTCAGGAACCAGGCGACAAGCGCCACCATCACCACCGCACCATAGGCCATCAGATCGTGCGAGAAGACAAGCTTGCCCACCACCGGAAGATCGGACAGCACCGGAAGACTGATCTGCGGCAGACCGCCAATCGCCTTGCCGATCAACGGCGCGCCGACAAGACCGGACAGACCGGTACCAAAAATGGTCAGCGCAAGGCCGGTCGCCACCTGATTCGTGGCGAATCCGAGAACGAGAATACCGAACAGACCAGCCGTCAGCATGCCGGCTACGGCACCGGCAAAGACGCCAAGAACAAGGCTGCCGCTGACCATGGCAACGCCAAAGGCGGCCACCGCCCCCATCAGCATCATTCCCTCGACGCCAAGATTGAGTACGCCGCTTCGCTCGACGATCAGCTCACCAGTGGCGGCATAGACCAGCGGCACCGACGTCATCAGCACGGTAAGGATCAGATCTTCAAGCACCGCTTCCCTCCTTTGCCGCGGCGCGCGCCGCCGCGCCCGGCAGCCGGAATTCCACGTGATAGCGGTTGAAGGTTTCTCCAGCCAGAAGCATAAACAGAAGAATGCCCTTGAACACGCCAGTCACGACCTTGGGAATGCCCATCGCGATCTGCGCCGCGTCGCCCCCCATCTCGGCAAGCGCCACCACCAGCCCGGCAATGATCACCGCCATCGGGTTGAGACGTGCAAGAAACGCCACGATGATCGCGGTGAACCCGTATCCGAAGGAAATATTCGGTTGCAGCTGGCCGATATTGGCCGACACCTCGACCATGCCGGCAAGGCCGGCAGCGCCACCGGAAATCGACAGCACCAGAATGGTGACAAGGGCCGGGCGGAAGCCGGCAAACCGGCCGGCACGCGGCGCGTCACCCATCACCTTGACCTGGAAGCCAACCATTGTGTGCCGCAGCACAAACCAGGCCACTACCGCCAACAGCAAGGCACCAACCACGCCCCAATGAAGCTGTGCAAGGCGGCCGACACCCGGAAGGTCAACCTTCGAGATCAGCCCGGCATCGGGATACATCGGGGTCAGCGGAAAGCCGAAGGACATCGGGTCACGCCAGGGCCCGCGCACCGTCCAGTCGATGAACAGCGCGGCCACATAGGTCAGCATCAGCGAGACCAGAATTTCATTGGTGTTGAACCGCGTCTTCAGAATTGCCGGGATCATGGCCCAGACAAGACCGCCGAGCATCCCCGCGAGGATCATCACCGGCAGCAACAGCGGGGCTGGCATG
This sequence comes from SAR116 cluster bacterium MED-G06, assembly GCA_002457745.1. Classification (GTDB taxonomy): domain Bacteria; phylum Pseudomonadota; class Alphaproteobacteria; order Puniceispirillales; family Puniceispirillaceae; genus UBA8309. The sequence continues at coordinate 6,144 of NTKV01000053.1, forward strand.
CCGCCCCAGTACAGCGCCACATAGCCGGAGAACAGCGCCCCGAAAATCATCTGGCCCTCGGCCCCGATGTTCCAGACATTCGCGCGATAGGAGAAGACAAGCCCGCTGGCGATGATGATCAACGGGCAGGCTTTCACGAACAGATCGGCGATCTGATAGCCGCGCGACACCGGCGCGATAAAGAACTGGTATAGTGCGGCAAGCGGGTCATAGCCCAGAATGGCGAAGATGCCGGCGCCGGCAACAAGCGTCAGCGCCACAGCAATGCCCGTGGTCATCAGCGTCAGGCGGAGCGGAATTTCCTTGCGCGGAACAAGATTGATCATGCCGTATCCCCCGCCTCACCCTTATCCATGTCCGGGGCGCCATCAAGCGGCATGCTCCCGCCCATCAGCAGACCCACCGTCTCGGCCGTCACCTCAGCCGTCACCATGGGCGTGGAGATCACCCCGTCATGAAGCACCGCCACCCGATGCGATATCGCGAAGATTTCCTCGAGGTCCTGTGAGATCATCACCACCGCGGACCCGGCCTCGGCAAGCTCCAGCATCGCCCGGCGGATGAACAGCGCCGCGCCGACATCGACGCCCCATGTCGGTTGCGAGACGATGAACACTTTCGGGCGCTTCGAGATTTCACGGCCAACCACGAATTTCTGCAGATTGCCGCCTGACAGTGCCGATGCCATCGGATTGTCCTGGGGCAGGCGCACATCGAAATCACGCGAGACAGCGGCAGCCATTTCACGGCAGGCAGCGGAATCGATAACGCCACGACCGACGGTGCCGCCAAGCGAGTGGGATGTCAGCAGCGCATTGTCCGCCAGCGTCATGCCGGGCACAGCGGCATGGCCATTGCGTTCCTCGGGGACAAATCCAATGCCGCACTGCCGACGCCGAGCCGGACCATCAGCCGTCACGTCACGACCATCGATGCGGATCACATCCCGGCCGCGCCCGGTCCATTCGCCGGTCAGGGCCTCCATCAACTCGTCCTGCCCATTCCCGGCAATGCCTGCGATGCCAAGAATTTCGCCAGCGCGCGCGGCGAAGGACAGGCCGCGAAGCGGTGTCGCGAAAGCTGTTGTCGGGGGACGGTCAAGGCCGCGCACCTCGAACAGAATGTCAGGCTCACTGTCAGGCCGTGCCTGACGGTCGATGTCGCCGACAGAACCGCCAACCATCATCTCGGCGAGCTGTTTGCTGCTTTTGCTGGCCGAGTCGACGGTTCCGACATTGCGGCCGCGGCGCAGTACCGTGGCCCGCCTTGTCAGTGACCGGATTTCCTCGAGCTTGTGCGAGATGAACAGGATCGCGACCCCGTTCTCTGAAAACCGGCGCAGCACCTCGAAAAGCTGGGTTGTTTCCTGCGGGGTCAGCACCGATGTCGGCTCATCCATGATCAACAGTGACGGGTCCTGCAACAGGCAGCGCACGATCTCGACCCGCTGTTGCTCGCCAACCGACAGGTTGTGGATGCGCGCATCGGGATCCACGCCGATGCCATAGTCAGTCGACATCTGACGTACCCGCGCCGCCAGATCCTCGAGCGATTCGTCACCAGGAAGCGCAAGCGCGATATTCTCCGCCACCGTCAAGGCCTGGAACAGCGAAAAATGCTGGAAAACCATGCCGATACCAAGGTCACGGGCATGTTGAGGGCTGCGGATGGCGATCTGCTCGCCGCGCCATTCAAGGCTGCCGGCATCGGGCTGCAACAACCCATACACCATCTTCACAAAGGTTGATTTTCCGGCCCCGTTCTCACCGAGAAGCGCGTGAATCTCGCCTTCCTCGATCTGGAAGGAGACGTCGTCATTCGCCGTGAAATCCCCGAAGTGCTTGAAGATTCCGGACGCTGCAAGCAGCGGGGTGGAGAGTGCCGGTTCGGGTGGACTTGGCGATCCGTTCATTCTTGTCTCTGCGGTGGGACACCGTTCTGGCCAGGCGGCCGTGGCGAAGCATACGCCTATTGGGTCAGGACTGTAAACATGATGGCGCACTGCAGAACGGACAAAGAAAACCCGGCCGGGGCAACCCGGCCGGGAATGAGGTTGTGTGGCTAACTAGCCGGGTATGTGACCGCCGTCATCATACCTGACGCGAGAACTCGGGATAGGCTTCCATGCCAAGCTCGGCATTGTCGAGACCGGCAAGCTCCTCTTCCTCGGTGACGCGGATGCCCATGGTCATCTTCAGCACGGTCCAGACAATCCAGGACACGATGAAGGTGAAGGCACCGACAATCACCACACCGGCAATCTGTGTGCCGAAAGACGCATCGGAATTCGTCAGCGCGACGGCGATGGTGCCCCAGATGCCAGCAACAAGGTGTACCGGGATCGCACCGACCACATCATCGATCTTCAGCTTGTCGAGGAACGGGACGGTGAAGACCACGATCACGCCACCGAAGCCACCGATCAGTGTGGCGGCGCCAAGCGTCGGGGTCAGCGGCTCGGCGGTGATCGACACCAGGCCGGCCAGCGCACCGTTCAGCACCATTGTCAGATCGACCTTCTTGTAGAAGATCTGCGTCAGGATCAGCGCTGCGATCGCACCACCAGCCGCCGCCGCATTGGTGTTGGCGAAGATGCGCGACACGTCTGCAACGTCACTGACGGTACCCATGGCGAGCTGCGAGCCACCATTGAAGCCAAACCAGCCAAGCCACAGGATGAACGTGCCAAGCGTTGCCAGCGGCAGGTTCGCACCAGGCATTGGGACGACGCGGCCATCCCTGTACTTCCCGGTCCGTGCACCGAGAACAAGGGCACCAGCCAGCGCCGCCCAACCTCCAACAGAGTGAACAACTGTCGACCCTGCGAAATCGAGGAAGCCCATCTCGTCAAGGAAACCGCCACCCCACTTCCAGCTTGCCTGGAACGGGTAGATCAGTGCTGTCAGAATGAGCGTGAAGACCAGAAACGGCCACAGCTTGATGCGCTCGGCAATGGTGCCGGACACGATCGAGGCGGTTGCCGCACAGAACATGAGCTGGAAGAAATAGTCGGACCCGGTCGAGGCATAGGCCAGGTCGTCCGCCGCTTCCGGCGCGACGCCGACAGCTTCCAGAACGGCCACACCGATGACGCCGGACAGCACACCGTCGACCGACCAGCTGCCAAGCGGGTACATCAGGTTGTAGCCGATGATGTAATAGCCGACCGCGGCGATAGAGAAGAGCGCCACGTTCTTGGTCAGCTGCATGGTTGTGTTCTTGGCGCGGACAAGCCCGGTCTCGAGCATACAGAAGCCGCAAGCCATGAACATGACGAGGACGCCGCCAATGAGGAACAGCAGCGAGTTAAGGACAAAGACACCATGCTCCGGCACCTGCTGTGCGAGGGCCGGCGTGGCCAGCAATGCGCCGGTACCGGCGATCGCTAGGGTGGACAAAACGGATTTCAACATTGGGGAGACTCCTTAGACTTACAGCGCCGCGGCGCCGATTTCGCCTGTGCGAATGCGCAGGGCCGATTCCAGATCGAGAACGAAAATCTTGCCATCACCGATCTTTCCGGATTCGGCAGCCGATCTGATCGCTTCACATGCCTTCTCAGCCATGCCGCCATCGACTGCGATCTCGATTTTCACCTTGGGCAGGAAATTCACGGTGTATTCGGTGCCGCGGTAGACCTCGGTTTTGCCCTTCTGACGCCCATATCCCTGAACTTCAGATGTGGTCAGCCCCTCAATGCCGATTGCCACGAGCGCTTCATGCACGGCGGCCAGTCGGCTGGGCTGAATGATTGCCACGATATATTTCATAGTCAGTCCTTCCTCTTCTCTGCTGCCACCACGTTGTCCGGCAACAGATGTCTCGAAATCGCGACGCGCCCGATAGTGATCGCGGCGATTTCTGTGGTGAAATGGTGGTATCAGGCAGGGGCGCGTCTTAATTCTGCTAAATTTGCAGACAAGTGATGCAATTTTTGCATCATTGGTCTATGTGTAGGGCAGTTGTGATGTGGGTGCGCGGTGTGCCCGGGAGTTTTGTTGATGCGTTTTATGACAAGCCTGAGGTTCATCGATGTGGTGGCGCGCGAAGGATCGATCCGCAAGGCCGCCGACAAGCTGGCCATCACCTCGACAGCCCTGAACCGGCGGATCCTGCAGATCGAGGATGAAATCGGCCAGCCGCTGTTCGAGCGTCTTCCCGGTGGCGTGCGGCTGAACACAGCCGGCGAAATTTTCGTCCAGCATATCCGCTCGCAATTCGCCGATCTCGCGCGGGTGCAGTCCCAGATTGCGGATCTCAGCGGCATTCGTCGGGGTCATGTGCAGATTGCCAGCGGCGCCGATGCGCTGCGCCGCTTTCTTCCGGCCGCCATTGCCGCTTACCGCGCCAGCCACCCGGCGGTCAGCTTCCGGCTGAACCGCTGCTATGGCGAGGATGCCGAGGCGCGGCTTATGTCGCTTGATGCTGATCTGTCGTTGATCTTCAATCCGATCCGCGCCGCCCATGTCCATGTTGCGGCGACAGTCCGCCAGCAGATCCACTGTGTCATGCCAGCTGACCACAGGCTTGCCGGCAAGGAGGTGATCCGCCTTCGCGACCTCGCCGGCGAAGACCTTGTGCTTCCCTCGGCCCATAGTGGCGTCCGCCAGATTCTCGACAGCGCCCTTTTCCGCCGCGACATCGAAGCCAGGGTGATTCTCGAATCAGACAGTTTCGAATTCATGCAGAACTTTCTGCATTTCGAATCAGCCCTGTTTTTCCAGATTCCGATCGCCATGGATGACAACACCGCCAAGGGCATCGCCGGATTCGACAGCCAGCTTGTCGCCCGCCCCATGGACCTTGCCGACGTCCCCTCGGGGACGCTTCATATATGCCATCTGAAAGGGCGCGTGCTGCCTGTGGCGGCGGCGAAATTCCTCGATGATATCATCACAAATCTGCGCAGCAGTTACAGCGACCTTGTCGACCAGTAGGGTCGGCCCCGATAGCAGCGTTCCGATAGCAGCGTTCCGACATCAACAGCCCGATGCCAAAGCCGGCATATCAAAGGCGGCATATCAAAGGCAGCATATCAAAGCCGGCATATCAAAGCCGGCATATCGCGCGTGGGGAGGTGGATTTTGCTGGTCCGACGTGCCTTGGCTTGCTATGTCACGCCCTCGGTGACGGTGGGCAGTCAATCCGGTCTGCCGGCCACAGCTGGACGCAGAATGATGATCACAGAAACAGACCTTGCCGAAGCACGTGCGGCCTGGGGCAACGGCCTCATCGCCATCTCGATCGCCTATGATGAAAGGGGGATCGAAGGCGCGCGCGCCGTGGCCGGCGACATTCTGGACGCCCTCTATGGCTTCGCGCTTGGCCCGATTCTGTTCAAACCGACGCTGAGTGGCGGCGCGCAGACATTCCGCACAGACCGGGACGGCACCCTGTCCTATTTCATCGGGCATGATCCGGCCTACCCGCAGGATACCGGCTTCGGCCTCAGATCCTGGCGCGAGGTCGGGTCGGAAACGTCTTCCTTCTTTGTCCAGGGCGACGTTGCCATGTGGATGGGATGGGTGACCTTCACCAGCAAGGATGGCGATGTGGTCAAGGTCGACAAGAGCTTCGGCTACAGGCGGGCCGCCGACGGCAGCCTGAAACTCGTGCTGCATCATTCGTCACTTCCCTACACCGCATAACCAAAGCGCGGCACCGCGTCTTTCCCGCGATCCCGATTGCCCCAGGCCACAAATCATGCGATGGTCGGCATGTGACATTCTGCCACGGCATTCTGTGATGTGACGGCAGATTTTGGGGAGAGGTTGACGATGGATACGGTTCTTGTTGGGGGTGCGGTCTTTCTGCTGGCCGGGGGCGCCATTTTCCTGGCCATCGACAAGGTTGGCAAATCCGAGATGCCGGAACGCACAAAGCGGTTGATCACCTATGCGCTGATGGGCGGACTGATCGTTCTGACCATCGGCATCTTCCATTGGCATCGGGCGGTCTGGCTGGCCGAGCACGCCGCCGCCTAGGGCGCGTCTACTTGTACGGGGTCCCGTCCCGGTGGACGAAGGTCACAACGCCGTCACGCTTTTCATAGCGAAGATCGACATCCGGGTAATGGCCCGTCTCGTCAGGTGACCGCGTGCCGATCTCGAACAGCACCACCGGCTCATCGGTCCGGTTCTCGAAGGCGTGGCCATTTTCGACCCCGGCCTTGAACCCGGCGCAGTCACCGGCGCGAAGCACGGTCTCGCCATCTTCCTCGCGAAGCACCACCTCGCCAGACATCACGATGACGAATTCATCCTCGTTTTCGTGCCAGTGGCGCAATGCGGTGCGCGCCTGCGGCGGCAGCACGACACGGTTCACGCCGAACTGCGTGAGTCCGGCGGCATCACCGACCCGCTGGCCCTCATAGCCGGCTGTTTCCGCACGAAAGTCTTCCGGATACCCCTGACGCCGGCGCACCGGTACAGTGGACAGATCGATCTTCGGCATGCGGCCCTCCTGTGACGTTGAACGTGTCATCCTAGCAGAATTGGTGGCTTACGTCTTCGCAGGCACACCAAAAATCCAGCCTTCCTTCGCTGCGTCCGGAGGGGCCTCCCAGCACCCCGCCTTGCCGGCAAACCAGCGCAGCGCCGCAGCCGAGATGATGGCATCGGCTTCATCCGCATCACTGCCGCGCGGGGCGAAATCGGCACCCACCCCCTCACTGCCATAAGCGGCAAGCGCAGCCGACATGAACCCGGGATCAGCAGCGGCGTTCTTGGCCGGATTCATACCGACGCGGTGGAAGTAATAGCTCGGGAAAATCTCCACCAGCACCATAGCCAGCGACGGCACACCTGCACCATCCACCCGGTCAAACGGCCAGACCGCGAGGCGTCGCCCAAGCGCCGCCTTCAGCGCATGGATCAGCCGCATCCCGGCCATCGATCCGGTGGCGACATTATCCGCACCGATCGCCTTGAAGGTGGGCGAGGGCGCGCGGGCGCTGGCACGGGCCGCCAGCTCGGTCTGGCGTCGGCGGCTGCGGTAGTGCGGCGCACCGTGATTCTTCGGTGACAGATAATAGTCACCGACTTCGCTTGCCGCGAACATCGCCCCGCCATAGAGATGGGGATCAGTCTGGCACCGCTGTTCGACAAAGCCCCACAGCGCCGCCGCGTCTGGCGGCGAACCGGCAAGACCGGGGTAATAGGCCCCCGCATCGACAAAGGGATGGGCAAAGGCGAAATCAATGCCGACCAGAACAGGTCCGGTGCCGGCCACACCCGCCGCGTCAGCACGCGCAATCAGCCAGTCATGGACAGTGTCCCGTCCCCAATGGCGACCATCATCGGCCAGGATGGTGCGCGGCGCGTGATGACCAGGCCGTGCTTCGGCAAGCTGGATTCCGGGCTGACGCGGGCCACGTGCTCCTGACCAGTCTATGCCGACAAAGCCGGCAAAATCAGCTGTCATCAGCGATCCGCGCCAGCAGGTCGGCAGCGGTGGCACTGAACCCGTCGGCATCGGCCTTGCCGGCAAGCACCGACTCGACCCGGTTGGCCATCACCTTGCCAAGCTCGACACCCCACTGGTCAAAGCTGTTGACCCCCCAGAGGAAACCGCTGACAGCGGTGACATGTTCATAGAGCGCCAGCAGCCTGCCAAGCTCGTAGGGTCCTGTGGCCTGCCAGCTGATCACGCTAGACGGGCGGTCACCGGCGAAATGGCGATGCGGCTCGTCGCTGTTCGGATTGCCGATGGCAAGCGCCTCTGCCTGTGCCAGCGCGTTGGCCGCCAGCACCCGGTGGCTGTCCTGCCAGTCACCCGGCAGAGACAGACCTGTGGGCCGGAGCGGCAACAGGATATCAAGTGGAACGATGTCTTTTCCCTGATGTAACGCCTGGAAAAAACTGTGCTGGCAGCCGGTTCCTGCCGTGCCCCAGATCACCGGCGCTGTCGCCCAGTCGAGGGTCTCGCCGGTCGCTGCCACGGACTTGCCGTTCGACTCCATTTCCAGCTGCTGCGCCCAGGCGGGCAGCAGATGAAGCCGCTGGTCATAGGGCATCAGACCATGTGTGGCGTGGCCAAGAAAATTGCGGTTCCAGATCCGCATCAGCCCCATCAGGACAGGCAGGTTGCGGCCATGCGGCGTCTCGCGAAAATGATCATCCATCGCCGCCGCCCCGGCCAGCAGCTCGGCAAAGGCGTCGCCGCCGACACCGGTCATCACCGGCAGCCCGACAGCCGACCATAAGGAATAGCGGCCGCCAACCCCCTGGTCGAAATCGAAGACCCTGCCCTCATCGATGCCCCAGTCACGGGCTTGCGCGGGTGCCGCCGTGACCGCCGCCATACTGCTGGCGTGCGATCCAAGCCAGTTCCGCGCCAGTGCCGCATTGCGCATCGTCTCCGCCGTGGTGAAGGTCTTCGATGTGACGATCACCAGCGTCGTTTCCGGCTGGCAACCGACAAGAATGTCATGAAGATGGCTTGGGTCGACATTCGAGACATAATGCACCAGCGGCCCGTCGGCGTGGCTTGCCAGCGCCGCGCTGACCATCGCCGGACCAAGGTCCGATCCGCCAATACCGATATTGACGACATCGCTGACACCACCGCTGCGGATATCATCGGCAAAGGCGGACAGGCGGGCATATTCATCGCCGTCCACACGCGCGGCAGCGCGCTGTGCCATATGCAATACCGGACGGTCTTCGGACAGATTGATCCTGTCGCCGCGAAACAGCGCGACAATGCGCGCGGCCAGACCGGTCTCCTCGGCCAGATCGAGAAGCAGCGGCAGCGTCTCTGCCCCTATTTTCTGCCGCGACATGTCGAGGCGAAGATCATCAAGCTCGAACACAAGCGCGCGTG
>NTKV01000054.1 GCA_002457745.1 SAR116 cluster bacterium MED-G06
TCAGTCCTCAGAAGGGTGTCCTAGCACGGGTAACCATGCCCGGGCACCTTAGAAGTGGATGGCGCGACCATATGCGTCAAGAACCGACTCATGCATGGCTTCCGATAATGTCGGGTGCGGGAAAATGGTCTGCATCAGCTCGGCTTCGGTTGCTTCCAGCGTCCGCGCCACGGCATAGCCCTGGATCAGCTCGGTGACCTCGGGTCCAACCATATGCGCGCCAAGAAGTTCGCCTGTCTTCCTGTCGAAGATGGTCTTGACCAGACCCTGGTCATCACCAAGGGCGATGGCCTTGCCATTCGCCATCATCGGGAATTTTCCGACGCGGATATCGTATCCTGCATCCTTTGCGGCCTGTTCGGTCATACCGACGGACGCCACCTGCGGACGGCAATAGGTACAGCCCGGCACAGCGCCGTCACCGATCGCATGGACATCCGGTTCGCCAAGCATCTTTTCAACGCAGATGATGCCTTCATGGCTTGCCTTGTGGGCCAACCATGGCGGTCCGGTCACATCGCCGATGGCGTAAACGCCGGGCTCGCCGGTGGCACCCCACTGATTGGTAACAATATGACCGCGATCCACTTTCACAGCGGTACCGTCGATGCCCAGATTCTCGGTGTTGCCGGTGATACCGACCGCCAGAATGGCGCGCTCGGCGCTGATATCGGCAAGATCACCTTCAAAGCGTGCTGTCACGCCACCCTTTTCAGCTTTCAGGCTGGCAAGACGCGCGCCGGTGATGATCTTCATGCCGCGCTTGATAAACGCCTTTTTCACAAAGTCCGAAATTTCGGCATCCTCGACAGGGAGGATCCGGTCCATCGCCTCGACCAGCGTCACCTCGACCCCCATATCGAGATAGAAGGACGCAAACTCCGAGCCGATTGCGCCAGACCCGATGATCACCAGTGACTTTGGCATGGTCTCCGGCACCATCGCCTCGCGATAGGTCAGGATGGTCTTGCCATCAGCCTCGATCCCGGGAAGTGAGCGTGCCCGCGCGCCGGTGGCAAGGATCACATTCTTCGCCGCCAACACCTGTCCGCCAGCAAGAACAACCTCGCGGGATTCACCCTTTCTGGCGCCAAGCGTCGCCACATCATCAAACACCGTGATCTTGTTCTTTTTCAAAAGATGCGCCACGCCCATGGACAGCCTGCCGGCAACCTTGCGCGACCGTTTCACCACCGCAGGAAGATCGATACTGACCTCGCCAGTGATGGTGATGCCGAACTCCTTCATCTCGTCGATGGAATGGCGCAGCTCGGCGGCACGAAGCAGCGCCTTGGTCGGAATACAGCCCCAGTTCAGGCAGATACCACCAAGATGTTCGCGCTCCACAAGCGCCACTTTCTGCTTCAGCTGGGCGGCACGGATCGCGGCAACATAGCCACCCGGGCCACCACCAATGACGATCAGGTCGAATTGTGTGTCTTGAGCCATGATGATCTCTCCCGCTACAGCAACATTGTCACGGGAGCTTCGATGAAGCCCTTGAAGGCCTGCAGCCACTCGGCGCCAACCGCACCGTCAACAACCCGGTGATCTGCCGACAGCGTCACCGTCATCACCGTCGCCACCGCCAGCTGTCCGTCGCGGACGACAGGGCGCTCCTCGCCGGCACCGACCGCAAGGATCGCACCCTGCGGCGGGTTGATCACCGCGGCGAACTCGCGAATGCCATACATGCCAAGGTTGGAGATGGTGAAGCTTCCGCCGGAAAACTCCTCGGGTGCCAGACGGCCCTCGCGGGCGCGGGTGGCAAGATCGCGACTTGTTGTGGCGATCTCGGCAAGCCCCTTCTGCTCGGCAGCCCAGATCACCGGCGTGACCAGGCCACCATCCACAGCCACAGCCATGGCAATATCGGCGTGGTGGAAAAGCCGCGTATTGTCACCCTCCCACGAGGCATTCGCCTTCGGCACCTTGACCAGCGCCATCGCCGCGGCACGGATGATCAGGTCATTGACCGAGATCTTCACACCCTCAGGTGCCCGATCATTCATCATCCGGCGCGATTCAAGGAGCGTGTCGATCTCGCAATCAACGGTCAGATAGAAATGTGGTGCGGTGGCCTTGGACTGCTGCAGCCTGTCGGCAATGATCTTGCGCATCTGGCTGTTCGGCTCGAGATGACTTGCCCCGGGTGACGCCGGTACAACCGAAGCCGATGCGCCAGCTGCGCCAACAGGACCTGCGCCAGTGGGAGTTGCGCCAGTGGAAACTGCCTTTCCACCAGGGGCGCTGATGGCAGCCTCGACATCACGCCGCAGAATGCGACCATGCGGGCCGCTTCCGGTCAGGGCCGCGAGGTCCACACCGCCGTCCCCAGCAATGCGACGGGCCAGCGGGCTGGCAAAGATACGTGAGCCCCCGATGTTCGGAGTCGCGGTGGCCGGAGTCGTGGTGGCCGAAGTCGCGGTGGCCGGGATCACTGCTGCCGGGGCAGCAACCGGTGCGGGTTCAGCCGCTGCGGGTTCAGCCGGTGCGGGGTCAGCTGGCACAGGTTCTGGTGCCACCACCGGTGCCGCGGCAACATCGGCGGCACTCTCACCATCCTCGGCAAGGCGTGCGATCGCGGTGCCAACAGCAACGCCCTCGGCCCCACTCTCGACCAGAATGGCGGCAAGAACGCCCTCATCCACGGCCTCGACTTCCATCGTCGCCTTGTCGGTCTCGATCTCGGCGATGACATCACCGCTCCTGACCGTGTCACCGACAGCGACGTTCCATTTCGCCAGAGTACCGGTCTCCATGGTCGGCGACAGCGCCGGCATCAGAATATCGATTGCCATCTCTATGCCCCCCTGAAGCCTTCGCAGGTGGCCAGCGCCGTGGCCACAATGTCATCAATCTGCGGCAGCGCCAGCGTCTCAAGATTCGCGGCATAGGGCATCGGAACATCCTTGCCGGTCACCCGCGCCACCGGTGCGTCAAGCCAGTCAAAGGCCTGCTCCATCACCTGCATCGCAATCTCAGACCCGACACCGGCAAAGGGGAAACCCTCTTCACAGGTGATCAGACGCGACGTCTTTTTCACTGAATTTACAATGGTTTCAGTATCCAGGGGTCGGATGGTACGAAGGTCGATCACCTCGGCAGAAATGCCCTGCTCGGCAAGCTTGTCAGCAGCCTCCAGCGCCCGTCCCACCATGATCGAAAAGGCGGTGATCGTCACATCGCTTCCCTCGCGGACAATGTTGGCGCGGCCGATCGGCACCACCCAGTCATCATCATCCGGAACATCGAAACTCTGGCCGTACATCACCTCGTTCTCGAGGAAAATGACCGGGTTCGGATCGCGGATCGCAGCCTTCAACAGGCCCTTGGCGTCCGCCGCCGACCAGGGCGACACCACTTTCAGACCCGGGCAATGCGCATACCAGCTGGCGTAGCATTGCGAATGCTGCGCGGCGACACGGCTGGCAGCACCATTCGGCCCCCGAAAGACAATCGGGCATCCCATCTGGCCACCCGACATATACAGCGTCTTCGCCGCCGAGTTGATGATCTGGTCAATCGCCTGCATGGCGAAATTGAAGGTCATGAACTCGATCACCGGACGAAGATCGCCAAAGGCCGCCCCCACACCAAGGCCGGCAAAGCCCTGTTCGGTGATCGGGGTGTCGATGACCCGCTTCGCACCAAACTCGGCAAGCAGCCCCTGGGTGACCTTGTAGGCCCCCTGATATTCGGCAACTTCCTCACCCATCACAAAGACCCGGTCGTCGGCGCGCATCTCTTCTGCCATTGCATCGCGCAGCGCCTCACGGACCGTCATCTCGTTCAGATTGCCAGCGGCAACAGGCTCGTCACCAACCGCCTCGACGATGGCCGGCGCAGCAGCCACCGCTGCCTCTGCAGCGGGGCCGGCGGCTGGCGCTTCGATGGCAGCCGCCGGGGGTGACGCGGCACTTGAAGCCGGCATGGCATCAGCGCTCTCGCCCTCTTCCAGAAGCACGGCAATCGCCACATTGACCTTCACAGCCTCGGTGCCTGCGGCGACCAGAAGCTTGCCGATGGTGCCGTCATCCAGCGCCTCGACCTCCATGGTCGCCTTGTCGGTCTCGATTTCGGCAATCACATCGCCGCTTCGCACGGCATCGCCCTCGGCAACAAGCCACTTGGCCAGTGTGCCCTCTTCCATGGTCGGCGACAGCGCCGGCATCAGAATTTCGATCGCCATGGCTCAGCCCTCCACGCTTGCAGTGCGGCCACCAACAGGCAGCAGGATATCCGTGAACAACTCCGCGGCATCCGGCTCCGGGCTTGTCTGGGCGAATTCGGTGGCCCGCAGAACAACAGCCTTCACGTCGGAATCCATGGTCTTCAGCGCCTCTTCGGTGACGTCCTGCTTGAGAAGCACATCACGAAGCTGGTCGATCGGGTCATGCTGCTTGCGCATGGCGTCCACCTCTTCCCGGGTCCGGTATTTCGCCGGGTCCGACATCGAATGGCCGCGATAGCGATAGGTCTTCATCTCGAGGATGTAAGGCCCCTTGCCGCTGCGGCAATGTTCCAGCGCCTCGGCGCCGGCAGCCCGCACAGCCAGCACATCCATGCCATCAACCTGACGGCCCGGAATGCCATAGGCAGCCCCGCGATCAGCAAGTGACCGCCCAGCCGCGGCGCGGGTCACCGCTGTTCCCATGCCATACTGATTGTTCTCGATGACGAACAGCACCGGCAGATCCCACAGCGCTGCCATGTTGAAGCTTTCATAGACCTGACCCTGATTGACTGCGCCGTCACCAAGATAGGTCAGACAGACATTCGCCTCGTCCCGATATTTGTGGGAGAAGGCAAGGCCACATCCGATCGGCACCTGAGCGCCGACAATGCCGTGACCACCAAAAAAGTTCTTCTCGCGACTGAACATGTGCATCGAGCCGCCCTTGCCGCGCGAATATCCACCCTCACGACCTGTCAGTTCGGCCATCACCCCGTCAGCATCCATACCGCAGGCCAGCATGTGGCCATGGTCGCGGTAAGAGGTGACAACAGTATCGCCGGGCTTGCTGACGGACTGAAGACCGACAACAACAGCCTCCTGGCCGATATAGAGGTGGCAGAAACCGCCGATCTGGCCCATGCCATAAAGCTGGCCGGCCTTTTCCTCGAACCGGCGGATCAGCAGCATGTCGCGGTACATTGCGACAAGCTCGTCCTTTGCCGGCAGGTCATTGACCGCGCTGGCGCCACTGGCGGCCTTTGGCGGGCGCCCCGGCTTGCGCTTGCGTGGTGTCTTTGACGTCTCGGCCATGCGGATCCCCCCAGGATGCTGGTTCTTGCGAGCACGGATTGCATGATCCATGCCTCAGACCCGAAGAGTTCACCGAAAAAGCAATTTTTTCAATTGTTTTATTATTATGATTTTATTGTATTTTTTATATATAAACTGATTTTCAGTTAACTTTGGAATCGCCTGCTTCGTCCGAAAATTTCAATTTCGACAGGTCGATTGTAATAATGACATCATTGGGTGCGTAGAGACCAAGCTCGGCACGCGCCGTCTCGGCCAGCATGTCGGCGTCGAGGGAATCAGACTGCATCAGCTCGATCCGCTGCGAGAGAAAATCGTGATGTTTGACCAGAAGATCCAGCTTTTCCTCGGCAAGCATGATTTTCCGGTCGAGCTCAGGGCGGGCGAGAATGCCACGTTCACCGGCAAAGATATGAAATCCGAAAAAGATCACAACCGAGGAGAGAAGCAGCGAGCTTCCAACCATCACGATGAATCTCTGGCGTGCCGCGTACATTTCATGCCCCCGTGGCTGATGGTGCGATGCACCTGACGGGAAGAGTGAATCAAAGCCGATTCGCCGCGTCAAGAAAAAAGCGAATCGCGGGATTCCTTAGGTTTTTGTTAATTCACCCTAGCTGCGAAGCACACCAGCACCAGCATAGAGACCGGAGGCATCAAGCTCTTCATCAATGCGAAGAAGCTGGTTGTATTTTGCCAGCCTGTCAGAGCGCGACAGCGAGCCTGTCTTGATCTGGCCGGCATTGGTGGCAACCGCCAGATCGGCGATGAAGCTGTCCTCGGTCTCGCCACTGCGGTGCGAGATCACAACGCCAAAGCCGGCTTTCTGCGCCATTTCGACAGCCTGAAGCGTTTCGGACAGGGTGCCGATCTGGTTGACCTTCACGAGGATCGCATTGGCAGAATCCGCTTCGATCCCCCGCGCCAGGCGGGCAGGATTGGTCACGAACAGGTCATCACCGACAATCTGCACCTTGTCGCCAACACGTGCCGTGAGTCCGGCAAAACCGTCCCAGTCTTCCTCATCCATCGGATCCTCGAGCGAAACAATGGGATGATTGCCAACAAGCGTGGCCCACATATCGACCATCTCGTCAGACGTCAGGCTGCGCCCCTCACCCTCAAGGTGATATTTTCCGTCGCGATAGAGTTCGGTTGCGGCAGCGTCCAGTGCGATCAGCGCGTCCTTGCCAATGGCATAGCCGGCGGTTTCGATCGACCGGGTGATATAGTCCAGCGCTTCGTCAGTGGAGTTGATCGCCGGCGCAAAGCCACCCTCATCCCCCACCGCCGTGGAGTGACCGGCCTTCGACAACAGTGATTTCAGGGCGTGGAAGATCTCCGCCCCCATCCGCACCGCCTCCCGGAAATCAGGCGCGCCAACCGGCATCACCATGAATTCCTGCACATCCAGCGCGTTGTTGGCGTGCGCCCCGCCATTCATGATGTTCATCATCGGCGTTGGCAGAAGGTGGGCGTGCACACCGCCAAGGTAGCGCCACAGCGGCATACCGACGGAGTCTGCGGCGGCGCGGGCGGTTGCCATCGACACACCAAGAAGCGCATTCGCCCCAAGCCGTCCCTTGTTCTCGGTTCCGTCAAGCTCGATCATCGCCTGGTCGATGCCGGCCTGATCCATGGCATCCGCGCCAGCCAGCGCGTCGAAAATCTCGAAATTCACCGCATCGACGGCCTGCATGACGCCTTTGCCGCCATAGCGCTCCTTGTCGCCGTCGCGAAGCTCGACAGCCTCGAACGCGCCAGTCGAGGCCCCTGAGGGAACAGCAGCACGCCCAAAAGCGCCGTCCTCAAGCATGACATCGACTTCAACCGTCGGATTGCCGCGTGAATCAAGAATTTCCCGTGCCTGAATGTCTTCAATGGCGCTCATCTGCTCTGTCTCCCCATGGTGTTGGCCGGTGCAAACGCGAAAACCTTCGCTACGGCATATTGCAATTTTATGACCGGACCCACTAACCCCGCCGCGCGGCGTCAAGCCGTTGCAGCATGTCCAGCACCGGCGGCATGGCGTCAAGTGCCAGCATGTTCGGGCCATCTGACGGCGCGTTGTCCGGGTCCTCGTGACTTTCCATGAACAGGCCGCTGACCCCCACCGCCACAGCGGCGCGGGCAAGAACCGGCACGAATTCACGTTGCCCGCCAGAACTGCCACCAAGACCACCGGGCTGCTGCACCGAATGGGTGGCGTCGAAAATCACCGGATGGCCAAGGGTGGCCATCTGCGGCAGACCACGCATGTCCGAAACAAGCGTGTTGTAGCCGAAGGAGGTGCCACGTTCGGTCAGCAGCACCCTGTCATTGCCGGCTCCGGTGATTTTTGCAGCGACATGTTTCATGTCCCAGGGGGCCAGAAACTGGCCCTTCTTCACATTGATCACGGCGCCCGTCATGGCGGCGGCGACAAGAAGATCGGTCTGGCGGCATAAAAAGGCGGGGATTTGCAGCACATCCACCACTTCCGCGACGGCCGCGCATTGGTCGGGGAGATGCACGTCGGTCAGAACCGGACAGCCAATGGCATCCTTTACAGCCTCAAAGATACGAAGCCCCTCATCCATACCGACGCCGCGCGCCGCACCGGCTGAGGTCCGGTTTGCCTTGTCGAAGGAGGATTTGTAGACAAAGCCCATACCAGCTTCAGCCGCCATCGCGGCGAGCCGTTCGGCGCACATCAGCGCGTGATCGCGCCCCTCGATCTGGCACGGGCCGGCAATCAGCAGCAACGGGCTGTCAGTGCCGCAGGGAACATCGGAAATGTGAAGCATGGACATGACTGGCTCTTCTCCGTCCTCACCCCCGTCTGGCGTGATCAGACAAGTCTGGATTTTTCCATTGATGCCGCAACAAAACCAGTAAATAGCGGATGCGGATCGAACGGCTTTGATTTCAGTTCCGGATGGAACTGCACGGCAACGAACCAGGGATGGTCCGGCCGCTCGACAATTTCCGGCAGGCTGCCGTCAGGTGACAGGCCGGAGAACCGCATGCCGGCGCTTTCCAGCTGATCACGAAAGGCGATATTGACCTCGTAGCGATGGCGGTGACGTTCGGAAATCTCGGCGTCGCCATACATCTCGCGCGCCAGCGTTCCCGCTTCCAGCAGACACGGATAGGCCCCAAGCCGCATCGTACCACCAAGATCATCCTCGGCGCTGCGCTGCTGCGTCTGGTTGCCAGAGGTCCATTCTGTCATCAGGCCAACCAGCGGGATGTCTGGCTCACCAAATTCCGACGACCCTGCCCCGGACATGCCGGCAAGGTTGCGCGCCGTCTCCAACACGGCCATCTGCATCCCGAAACAGATCCCCAGATAGGGAATACGATGTTCGCGGGCAAACTGGATGGCCCTTATCTTTCCTTCGGAGCCTCTCTCGCCAAAGCCGCCCGGGACCAGAATACCGCTGACATGATGCAGCCCTTCGATGGCCGCGTCCTCGGTCTCGAACAGCTCGGAGTCGATCCACTCGATACGAACCTTGGCGCGATTCGCGATGCCACCATGGACAAGCGCCTCACCAAGGGATTTGTAGGAGTCCTGCAGCGATGTGTATTTGCCGACAATGGCAATCGTCACTTCGCTGTCCGGATTGGCGATGCCGTCACAGATCTGCGTCCAGGCGTTCAGATCGGGTGCCTCGTCAGGAAGACCGAAATGGCGCATGACCTCGGCATCGAGACCTTGCGCGTGGTAGGACAGCGGCACTTCATAGATATTGTTCACATCCATCCCGAGAATGACCGCCGAAGGACGGATGTTGCAGAACAGGGCGATCTTGCCACGCTGCTCTTCGGGAAGCGGATGTTCGGTCCGGCACAGCAGGATGTCCGGCTGGATACCAACGGACTGGAGCTCCTTCACCGAATGCTGCGTCGGCTTTGTCTTCAGCTCACCGGCCGCGGCAATGAACGGGATCAGCGTGACGTGAAGGAAACATGTCTGCTCCCGACCCAGCTCGTTGCCAAGCTGCCTGATGGCCTCGAGGAAGGGCAATGATTCAATATCACCAACCGTGCCACCGATTTCGCAGAGCACAAAATCCTCGTCATCGTGATTCGATTTCACGAATTCCTTGATCGCGTCGGTGACATGCGGAATCACCTGGATGGTCGCACCCAGATAGTCGCCCCGCCGTTCGCGCGCCAGCACATCCGAATAGATCCGTCCGGTGGTGACATTGTCCGACCGCTTGGCATGAACGCCGGTGAAGCGCTCGTAATGCCCAAGATCGAGGTCGGTTTCCGCACCATCATCGGTAACAAAGACCTCGCCATGCTGGGTCGGCGACATGGTGCCGGGATCAACATTCAGATAGGGGTCAAGTTTGCGAAGGCGAACCTTGTAGCCACGGGCCTGAAGCAAGGCAGCAAGGGCGGCGGCGCCAAGTCCCTTTCCAAGGGAAGAAACCACGCCACCTGTGATGAATATATAGTTCGGCATGGGCCATTTTATTACCGCAAGATGCGGCCCGACGTAAGTGCCAAAATCACATCATATGGTGTTTTTAACAGCTTTTGTCGCTTGACAATCCGGAACGCCGCCAAGGGTGCTATTCAGTGGTCGGAACAGCCGGCCCACTTGCAGGCGCTGCCGGGACCGGTGTTTCACTGATCACCTCGTCCACGATCGACACCGGCTCACGCTGATGCCCGGCCATGATCGCGAGGATCAGGGAGGTTGCGAAAAAGCTGGCAGCCAGAATGGCGGTCACCCGCGTCATCAGGTTCGCCGTCCCACGCGCGGTCATGAAGCCGCCGCCTGCGCCGCCGCCACCGCCGCCGATACCAAGACCGCCGCCTTCAGAGCGTTGCAGCAGCACCGAGCCGATCAGCGCCAGTGCAATCAGGATGTGGATCGTCAGGACCAGAGTTTGCATGAAGCGTTCGCCTTTTTCTCAACCGCGCTGTTATATGGGCACATCCCGCGCATTTCAAGGTTAATTCAGGGTGGGCCGCCCCCCAGCCGACCACGGCATGGTACCGGGCGACCACTCAGATGCCTGCGAGGCAAGGCAGCCGGTGTCAGCGCGTGGCCACCAGGCGGCCAGCAGCGGCGCAAATCGCGTCAAAATCCTCCGCCTTCAGGCTGGCACCGCCAACAAGCGCACCATCGACATTCTCCACAGCGAAAATCGCGTCCGCATTGTCAGGTTTCACCGACCCCCCATACAGAACAGGCACATCAGCCAGCCCTCTGCCGGAAAGCCAGGACCGGATGGCGGCATGCATCGCGGCAATGTCCTCGACACCAGCGACCTTGCCGGTTCCGATCGCCCATACCGGCTCGTAAGCCAGCATCAGCTGCTCACCCCTGATGCTGTCCGGCACCGACCCGTCCAGCTGGGCGATCACCACAGACTCGGCATCGCCAGCCTCTCGCTGTTCAAGGGTCTCACCGACACAGATCATCACAGACAAGCCACCTGAAAGTGCTGTTGCCGCCTTTTCCGCAACCAGCGCGTCGCTTTCGCCATGCGCCTGTCTGCGCTCGGAATGACCAAGAAGCACGCGGTCTGCGCCACATGCCGCCAGCATTGATGCGGCGACATCACCGGTATGCGCCCCGGCCGTTGCCTGATGGCAATCCTGGCCACCAAGATGAATGCCGCTCCCGTCAAGCCGCATCGCCATCTGGACAAGATAGGGCGCCGGTGGAAACAGAATGCGGGTCACACCGTCATGGCTGGACGCGGCATAGGCGGCCACCAGCGTGCCGGCCTCTGCCAGAGGCGGGTTCATCTTCCAGTTGGCAGCAATGATCATGGCGGCGCTTCTCCAGTCCGGACCGGGGTTTGTAACTGTTTCGGAACCTACATCCAGCGCCAGCGGATGTCACCCCGCGCCGTTATCAGGAAAGTGATGGGGAAGCCGGATATCCAGAGAGATGGCGGGTGCGGTCACGGGTTTTCCGGATGACCAGTTTGGCATTGCCCCGTCATCCCTGAATGTTTAAAACTACGCCGCAGAATTCATGGCTGTGCGCCGTCACCGGGACGGCTTCGCACGAACATCACATGCAAACGCAAGGACCAAGCATGCTCCAGGCCCTACGCGGCGGCGCCAAGTCGCCCATTATGAAGGTTTTTCTCGTCTTTCTCGCCGCCGGCTTTGCGCTGTGGGGTGTTGGCGACATGACCACCGGCCTGATCGGTGGCAGCGACAAGGCCATCGAGGCAGGTGACGAAAGTCTGTCGCCACGCGAGGTGGCCGTGGAATTCGATCGCACCCGTCGCAACTACATGCCGAATGTTTCGACCGGCGAAGCCCTGCAAGCAGGCCTTCTCGGCGAGGTTGCCGGCATGCTGGCGCAGGAGGTGGTATTCCATGCCGAGGCAAACCGGCTTGGTCTGACTGTCACCCGCGAGATGCAGCGTCGCGAGGTCGCCGCCGAGCCCACATTCAAGGACGAGACTGGCGCCTTTTCGCAGACGCGGTTCCTCAGCGTCCTGGCAAATGCCGGGCTGAGTGAGGCCGATTACCTGCAACGCATCGAATCCGCACTTCGCCGCGAACAGATTGTTGGCGCCGTCGCCGATGGTGTCCGTCAACCACAGATCGTGGCACGCGCCCTCACCGCCTACGAACTGGAACGCCGGTCTGCCCGTCTCGTCAGCGTCGCGGTCGATACAGATACGGTATCCGACCCTGACGGCGCGGCTCTGGCAAGTTGGTATGACGACGTAAAAAGCCGCTATGACGCCCCGATGCTTCGCACGGCGCGCATCGGCAGCCTGACACCACAGATGTTTGCCAGTGCCATCGAGGTCAGTGACGTAGAGATTGCCGACGCCTATGCCGACCGGATCGATGAATTCACCACACCGGAACGCCGCCGCGTCCGCCAGATGGTGTTCGAGGATGCTGCAAGCGCGGACACCGCGCGCGACCGTGTTGCCGGCGGTGAGGATTTTGAGGCCGTTGCAGCGGATATGCTGGGATGGACCGGCGATGACACCAATCTCGGCCTTGTGACGAGACGTGATCTCGACGGTGCGGTTGGCGAGGCTGTCTTCGCGGCAGAGACCGGCGCGATTGCCGGCCCGGCTGAGTCGGTATTCGGCGTCCATCTTCTGGTGGTTGACGAGATTCAGGAAGGCGGGGAAACCAGCCTTGCCGATGTCAGCGACACCATCCGGGCCACGCTTCAGAGCGAGGCCGCCACCGACATGATCTATGAAAAGGTCAACCAGATTGAAGACCGGATTGCCTCTGGCGCCACGCTTGATGAAGCCATGGCCGAAGTCAGCGGACGCCTTGTGACCATCGCGGATATCGATCGCCGCGGCAACGACATAGACGGCAACCCGATTGCCGGAGAGGCCGCAGACCTTGCCCAGGACAGCGTTGTTCTCGAGACCATCTGGTCGTCCGACATAGATGAACAGAGCGTGATCCAGGAAGGTGCTGACGATCTGTTCTTCATCGTCGAGGTGACTGCCGAGACCGATCCACGCGAACGCTCGCTTGACGAGGTGCGCACACGCGCCATCGCTGACTGGAAGCGGGTTGAGGCCATCAAGAATGCGCGTGAGGCTGCGGAAGCCCGCATTGCCGATGCGGGTGCCTTTGATGATGTCGAGACGACATCCGACTTCAGACGCAACGGCATCGGTCTGGATCACGAGGCGGCGCGGCTGATTGCGACGGCCGTCTTTGCCCAGGACATCGGTGAGGCCCGCGTCGTGGAGACCGGCAGCGAAGCCATCGCCGTGCGCACCGAGACGATTGTTGCGGCAGAGGAAGACGAGCTTTCCAATTCCTCAAATCTCGTCGCCAACATGATCGACAACGCGATCCGGCAGGACGTTCTGGCCGCACTGGCACGTGATCTTTCGCAGGATCATGACCTTCAGATGCGCCTTGGTGGTGTGCAACAGATTCTCGTCGGCACCCAATGATCGACGCCGCTGCCGAAGACGCCTTCGCGGCCTTCGCATCAGGGTTTGCGACAGGAACGCCGCAGCTTGTCGCGCGCGAGCTTGTGGCTGACACCCAGACACCTGTTTCGGCATATCTCCGGCTGGCATCGGGGAGCCGCAACACCTTCCTTCTTGAATCGGTCGAGGGTGGCGAGATCAGGGGACGGTTCTCGATCATCGGTCTGGCACCCGACCTTGTCTGGCGCTGTCGCGGCAGCGTCGCCGAAATCAACCGTGATCCGGCAGGCAATGGCAGCTTTGTGAGTGATGAGCGGGCGCCGATCGAGTCCCTGCGCGCCCTGATGGCTGAATCGGCGATGACCGACACCGGTGCCTTGCCACCGATGGCCGCGGGCCTGTTCGGCTATTTCGGCTATGACATGATCCGGCATATCGAGGACATCCCCGACGCCAACCCAACCGTCATCGACACCCCGGACTCCATGCTTGTCCGTCCGTCGCTGATCGCCATCTTCGACAGGCTGAAAGACAGCATCACCCTTGTCGTTCAGGTCAGGCCGGCAGAATGGAATGATGCGGCAGCCGCGTGGAATGTCGCGCAGAGCCGGATCTCCAACGCGCTGAATGCGCTGGACGCGCCGATGCCACCAACCGAGGCTGGCGGTGCCCAGGCCGTATTGCCAACACCGCAATCCAACATCCGTCAGGAAGATTTCCTGACCATGGTCGATACCGCGAAGGACCATATCCGTGCTGGCGATATCTTTCAGGTTGTGCTCTCGCAGCGCTTCAGCATCCCGTTCCATCTTCCCGCGATCAACCTGTATCGCAGCCTGCGCCGGCTGAACCCGTCACCATTCCTGTTCTTCTTTGATTTCGATGATCTCGCGATTGTCGGCTCCAGCCCGGAAATCCTTGTCCGCCTGCGTGACGATGTTGTCACCATCAGACCCATTGCCGGCACCCGCAAGCGCGGCGCAACGCCGGAAGAGGACGCTGCGAACGCGGCGGATCTGATGGATGACGTCAAGGAACGCGCCGAGCATCTGATGCTTCTCGATCTTGGCCGCAATGATGTGGGCCGCGTGGCGAAACCCGGCACGGTCCGGGTCAAATCCAACTATGAGGTCGAATATTACAGCCATGTGATGCACATCGCCTCGCAGGTCGAAGGGGAAATCCGCCCCGACCTGGACGCGGTTGAC
The DNA here is from genome assembly GCA_002457745.1 of SAR116 cluster bacterium MED-G06. Classification (GTDB taxonomy): domain Bacteria; phylum Pseudomonadota; class Alphaproteobacteria; order Puniceispirillales; family Puniceispirillaceae; genus UBA8309. The sequence continues at coordinate 14,373 of NTKV01000054.1, forward strand.
GCGATGATTGCCGGCTTCCCGGCAGGCACCGTGTCCGGCGCACCGAAAATACGCGCCATGCAGATCATCGATGATCTGGAACCCGACCGGCGCGGCGTCTATTCAGGGGCGATCGGCTATATTTCCGCCGCCGGTGACCTCGATACATGTATCGCGCTTCGCACCGCGCTGGTGAAAGACGGGCAGCTTCATGTCCAGGCCGGTGCAGGCATTGTGTATGACAGCGATCCCCAGGCCGAATTCGAAGAGACGCAGAACAAGGCCATGGCCCTGATCAGGGCCGCTGGCGACGCCCTGCAATTCTCGCGTTAGAGGGGTCACAGACGCCTCGGCGTTTTTGGCCACTCGGCGCGCTTTGCGCCTGACAGAATTCGTTAAAATACCGTAAACTGCGCGCCAGTTTTGGAGAGGGTGTGTCGAGTGACCACCATGTGTGATGACTTTGGTCCGATGTCTTAAGATCACATGTTTTGTCCTGTCACTGTCGCTGGTGCCGTTTCGCGCCGCGCAGGCTGAAGTTGATCTCGGCACCTGGAACACTTACGCCACCAT
>NTKV01000055.1 GCA_002457745.1 SAR116 cluster bacterium MED-G06
GAAAGCATCGCGGCCAACGCAACATCGGTACAGCTGATGGAAAGCCATGGGCTGACAAAGTTGAATTTCCGTGAAGGTGGAGCTTTTGCTTCCCACGATCATGATGACCATGATGACAAAGATCATGACGATCATGATGACCATGGGCATGACGACAAGGATCATGACGACCATGGGCATGACGACAAGGATCATGACGACCATGGGCATGACGACAAGGATCATGACGACAAGGATCATGATGGCGTCGACCCGCATGTCTGGCTCGATCCGGCAAACGCAAAGGCAATGATCCACGAGATCGAGGAAGCGCTTGTCGCGGCTGACCCTGCGCATGCTGCCGCTTATGAAGCCAACACCGAAGCGCTGATGCTGAAGATTGACAGTCTGGTGGCTGAGGTCGATGCCGAACTTGAGCCTGTCAAAGGGCGCGGCTATGTCGTCTTCCACGACGCATACCAGTATTTTGAGGCCCGCTTTGGTGTCTCGGCCATCGGCTCGATCACCGTGTCTCCAGAAGTTCTGCCGGGCGCCGAACGTGTCAGCGAGCTTCAGGAGAAAGTGCGCGATCTTGACGCCGCCTGTGTGTTCTCCGAGCCGCAGTTCAAACCGAAACTGGTTGCGACCGTCACAGAGAACACCAATGCCGGCACCGGGGTGCTGGACCCGCTTGGGGCAACCATCGAGAACGGGCCTGAGCTCTATTTCACGCTGATCCGCAACATGGCAAACTCCCTGAAGGAGTGCCTTGTCAAATCCGGGTAGAGCATGACCCGGCTTGCGGCAAAGCCCCGCCAAAAAAAATGTAACCCGGCTTCTGAGGCAGAACAGCGGCCGGATGCCACCTGTCCAGCGCAGACGCGGCTTGCGGCAAAGCCCCGAAAGGTCCAGATATCTCGATTCAACAGGGGAAAAATGGTCGGAGCGGCGGGATTCGAACCCACGACCCCTTCACCCCCAGTAAAGTGCGCTACCAGGCTGCGCTACGCTCCGACACAAAGGCGTTATACGCGCCGCCACAGATCGGCGCAATTCCCTTTTCATCAAGGTTTGTACGGCAGACAAAGCCCGGCGGATGACATATGATGTCGCTAGATCAACAAACAGCAATGCGGTTATCGGGCCATGATGGAGCGGGACAATTACATCCTCTGGGATGCTGGCGAGGTTATCTATCGCGCCGGCGACCCATCAAACGAGGCATTCCTGATCATGGACGGATCTGTTCAGGTTTTCACCAGTGAAGGGCTTCTTCTCAACAGGATCGGCGCCAACGAGATTCTTGGCGAAACATCGCTTCTGCTGGACACGACGCGCACCGTCACCGCCATTGCCTCTACCGTTGGCGCGAAGGCCAAACGCATTCCGCGCCAGTATCTGAGTGATCTGTCGGCGCGCGACCGCGTGGCCGCAGCCTTGATCCGCAAGAGCCAGTACCGGCTGATCGACAGCAACAAGCAGAGCAATATGCTTGGCCTCGAAATCGACAGGATCGCAGATCTGGTCGAGCAGGTGATTGGCGATAAGAAGGACGATAACGGTGCCGTCACCGAGCTTCGCAAAACGTTGGACTCCATCCGCAATCAGGTCGTGTTCGACAAACATCTGGCGCATTACCCAAATACCAGCGGCCCCAGCAAGGCGGATGCGGAAAATGCCGAGAATTTTGGCTGATCAGCAATCCTCCGGCGAAGGCTTGACCGGCGCCCCGGTTTTCACCTGATATGCGCGCGGTCCGCCATGCCCGGACCTCTCCACAAGCATAGCGCCAGCAGTGGCGCGTCACGCATCTTCATCGCATGGGACTGGAAGGGGGCGTGAATGCGCACACCACCCGGCCCCAGCTCGACCGGCGCCTTGCCATCCGCCTCGAACAGGCCACGCCCGCCAAGCACAAGATAGGCTTCCTCGGCCTGATGATCATGCCTCGGGTAATGAAGCCCCTGCCCCCAATAGCCGATGAATGCACGGCACTGCGATGACGTAAAGATGCCGGTCGGGCCGAACAGCTCGATATAGCCGTAATGATCGAGAAAATGCCGCCCAACCTCGGCCGCGCTGTAGGTCTGCACCCAGTCGGCATGGTCCACCACAGCCGCCAGCGCCGCCTGGACACCACCATCGGGTGCCATCGCGCGGATTTGCGGCAGGGCCGGAATGGGGCGCGGCTGCGGCGCGACATAGACCAGATCGTTCGGCCAGGCCACAAAGTCACAAAGCTCAGGGCTGGCCTCATATAGCTCACGCGCCGCGCCAAGCAGACGGCGGAACAGGGTTTCGATTTCGGCAGGTGACGCGCTTGTCATCGCGAGGGCTCCAACTGTGTCCCAAGAGGAAACGCCGCAAGCTTGCCTTTTTCCGCGGTGCTTGTCACCGGGCGAGGCATGTCATCGAGACAGGTGACGCCTATCTAGACGTTCAACCCCCGACGGGTTTTGAACCTGCAGGACTTGAACCTGAAAATCGGGGCCAGTTGCGCCAGCAAAGACGGCGGAATGATTTGCCTCTGAGTCATTTTTGAAAATTTTGACATACTGTTTGAGACAGAAGTGACATTACTCGTGTTCATCTGTCCTGGATGGATGGAAGGTGAGGTTTAGAGAATGACAAACTACGCTAGGATCAATCACGCTGAATTTGAAAGCGAGGACGCACTTTCTCATTTTGAAAAGGAATATAACGAACATTTTCGTGGCTGGTTCCCGGACATCAAGATAGCTATTGGGGTACGCACTGGACCACGCTCGCTCCTGATGTTGAGCGTTTATCCAAGTGAGGCGGCAGCCGACGCCTCCTTGGAAGCCCGCCAGGAAAGCCTGGCACTTTTCAGCGGAACCTTGCGGGACGAATTTTATTATGCCGGTTCTGTCTCTGTGTGGGGTATCGTAGACGCCACGTGATGCGATTTTGTTGGCCAGAGTGTAATCATGAAGATCATGTCAATTGTAGAATATACCGTTAAATCAGGATGTACCGACGAGTTCATTGCCGCGTTCGATGCACCGGGCGGGATTTCACCGGGCGTCAATTTCCAGAGACTGATTCAGGTATCTGATCACCGTTTCATCGGGATCAGTGAAATGGATGATATTGATATCGCGGTCAACAAGGAAGGTCCCGGAGTCGACTGGCTGGACCGTCACGAGCATCTATTGGAAAAATATGAGAATGGCAGCAGAACTGAGTCCTGTTCGGGCGTTGTGGTTCACAGTCATGACAAGAAAGACTAGTCCGGTTTATTAAAAGCTGGACGGACAAGTCTGCCAGAGTTTTGAAGCTCACTATCATCCAGGCTGTCGTTGCGTGATGTCGCGATCGGTATTTGCTCAACGACCGGCAAGGTCGGAACTCTGACGGCTGTTGATCCAACGCCTTCCGTTGGCCCGTGAATGCTGATGGCCCGTGAATTCTGATGCACAGTGAATGCTGATAGATGCGAATGGTCGGAGCGAGAGGATTCGAACCTCCGACCCCCTGCTCCCGAAGCAGGTGCGCTACCAGGCTGCGCTACGCTCCGCACCACCGCGCGTTTATAGGCGCTTGTGCAGCGCTTCGCAACCCGATTCCAGCCCCGATATAAAGCCGTCGCAGGATACCGGATCACCAGACTGACCCTGCCCTGATCACCACTGTCAGACGATCTGCTATGCCTCAGCCTTCGAAGCGGCGACGCAGGGTGGCAAGGGACTGCCGCGCCGAATCAAGCGATGCCATCGCTTCACCGAGGCGATTGCCCGCCGGCGAGGAATCGGACAGCACCACGCCGCCGGACTGGCGTGTGGTGAGGTGCTTCTGCGCGCCCTTGATGGTGAACCCTTCCTTGTAGAGAAGATCGCGAATGCGCTCGAGCAGTGCCACATCGTCCGGGCGGTAATACCGGCGGCCACCACTGCGCTTCAGCGGGCGCAACGCGTTGAACTTCGTCTCCCAGAAGCGCAACACATGCGGCGGAATATCCAGATGTTCGGCAACTTCAGAAATTGTGCGGAAAGCGTCGGAAGATTTCTGTGTCATGACCCGCCGTCAACCCGGTCTTTCAGGATGTGCGACGGACGGAAGGACAGGACCCGGCGTGGCGTGATCTTTGCCTCCACCCCGGTCTTCGGATTGCGGCCAACGCGCTCACGCTTCGACTGCACCGAAAAAGTTCCAAATGACGACAGCTTAACTTCTTCGCCTTTTTCGAGGGATACGCACATTTCTTCAAGAAATGTCTCAACCAGTTCCGCTGATTCATTGCGGGAAAGGCCAATATTGCGATAAACCGCCTCGGCAAGGTCGGCACGTGTAAGGGTCTTGCTCATGGCTTCACGCTAATTAGGTTTTCCGGGCGAGTCAATTCGAGTCACCGCTGAAATGTGATTATTTGCATAAGACTAAACAGATGCTTAGTTGAGTAAGCTAAAGTAGCTGCTGATCAGCTTGATAATGCGGCCCGGCATATTGCCCTCAGGCCGGGCGACCATAGCGCACCAGCGCCGCGCCCCAGACCAGACCGCCGCCTATCGCCTCGAAGGCCAGGATCTGGCCATCGGAAATACGTCCGTCTCCAACGGCCTCGGCAAGCGCCAACGGGATCGACGCGGCCGATGTATTGGCATGATCATGAACGGTCTTCACAACCTGGCTGTCAGGCAGGCCCATTTTCTTCTGCATGCCTTCAATGATGCGGATATTGGCCTGGTGTGGCACCAGCCAGTCGACTGCTGTCACCGGCATGTCTGCCGCCTGAAGCACCTCGTCCATAACGCTGGACAGCTTCTCGACAGCGTGACGGAACACCTTGTTGCCTTCCATACGCACATGACCGACAGCGCCTGAGCTGGACGGGCCGCCATCAACATAGAGAATATCGCGATGCGCGCCATCCGCGTGAAGCTTGCTTGCCAGCACTCCATAGCCTCGCGCATCGTCGTTTCGCTCGAGAAGCACAGCCCCCGCCCCGTCTCCGAACAGGACACAGGTTGACCGGTCATTCCAGTCAAGGATCTTGGAAAAGCTTTCCGCGCCGATGACCAGCGCCCGTCGGCCCCGTCCCGCGCTGAGCATCGCATCTGCCACATCAAGGGCATAGACGAATCCGGCGCACACCGCCTGCACGTCAAAGGCAATGGCCTTGGTTGCGCCGAGCTGATGCTGGACCTTGGTAGCGGTGGATGGGAACGTATCGTCAGGTGTGCTTGTGGCGATAATGATGAGATCGATCTCGTCAGCCGCGATCCCGGCCCCGTCCAGCGCGCGTTCAGCTGCAATCCGGGCCAGATCGGATGTCATCTCGCCCTCGGCAACGATATGGCGCTGTGCGATGCCGGTGCGCTGGCGAATCCATGCATCGCTGGTGTCGACAAAACCGGCCAGCTCGTCATTTGTCACGATCCGCTCAGGCAGGTAGGAGCCTACCGAAATCATCAATGTGGCACTCTCAGCCATCGTCTTTCTTGCCCTCAAGAATGCTGTTGGCCCGCTCGATCGCCGCGCTGACATCAGGAATGAAGCCGTGATCCACCAGTTCCGCGGCCACGTTGATGGCGTTTGCAAAGCCGATCCTGTCGGTGCCGCCATGCGACTTCACCGCAATCCCGTTCAGCCCAAGGAACACCGCGCCGTTATAGCTTCGCGGATCGATATGCCGGCGCATGTCAGAAAGCGCGCTGCGCGCAAGGAAATAGCCAAGCCGGGACAGCCAGGTCTTGGCAAAGCTGCGACGCAGAAGCCGGGTGAACATCGAAGATATGCCTTCGGCGGTTTTCAGCGCGATATTGCCGGAAAATCCGTCGGTTACGACCACATCAAGCTGACCGTTCACCAGATCCGACCCCTCGACAAAGCCCTGATAGTTGATTCCAAGGTCGGGATCGGCAAGCCGGCGTGAGGCGACGCGAAGATACCCATGCCCCTTCTGCTCTTCCTCACCGATGTTCAACAGCCCCAATCGCGGCGATTCCTTGCCGGTCAGGCTGTGATGGAATGCCTGTCCCAGAATGGCGAACTGCACGAGATTCTCGGCATCGCATTCGATGTTTGCCCCAAGATCGAGCATGCACATCAGCTCGCCGACAGTGGGGAAGAACGCGGCAATAGCCGGCCGGGTAACGCCCGTCATTGTGCGGAGCTGCAATTTCGCCATCGCCATCAATGCACCGGTGTTGCCGGCGGACACAACGGCATCGGCGGTGCCGTCCGCAACGCTGGCAATGGCCATCCACATCGATGTGCCCTTGCCCCTGCGCACCGCCTGCGACGCGGTATCATCTGGCGACACGGCGTCCGATGTATGGATCACTCTGGCGTCAGACAGGTGTCGCGACCGTTCAATCAGCGGCCGCACCTTCTCTTCGTCACCATAGAAGGTGATCTCGAGATGCCCATGTTCACCACAGGCGATGTCGGCCCCGCGCACGACACAGGCCGGGGCGTTGTCGCCCCCCATGGCATCAAGCGCCAGTCTCACCTTTTGTACCTCGGAACTCACTTAAAGGCCGCCTTCCGGTCCAGAACCTGTTGTCACTGTGATCATGTATCGGATGATTTCAGGCTGGCAAGCCCGGCGAAGGGGTGGGGTCGATCATCCTCACCAGCCTGAAAGCTTGCCGGAGCATCCTCGGAACGCGGCCAAGGCGTGACCGCAATGGCGAGCGACTGTGCCACCATCTCTCCAAGATCTATCCGTCCACCGTCAAGAGGCTCGGCCTCATCCAGGTCGACGACGATCTCGTCATCCGACCCGACGGCCTGAACATAGCGTTCTTCCAAGTCGAAATCCACTGATTCTGCGACAGGTTCACCTGTCATGCTGCAGCTCTGGACAACCTCTGCAACGAGCTTGCCACGCACATCCCAGCTTCCCTTGGCGACCTCGAAAATCCGCACATCCGCACGAAGTGAACGAAGTTCAAGAAATCCGAAACGTTCCGCGAGATCAGCGCATTCCGCCGTGCTGGCCTGAAGATGGCCATGCAGAGCACCGGTTGGCGGCAGAGTCTGCACATCGATCAGGCTGTCGAGCGTAAAGGTCTTCATGGCCTCAGCTTTCAGGGCAGCGGCGCCACCATGACGCCGACATTACCGGTTTCCGCCGCGCACTATAGCGATTGTGCAGGAGAAAGCCATGATCTAGCGCTGTTACCCGAGCCGCCCCTTCAGGAGCAGTTCAGCATCAATGTCTGCGATCCGGGCTTCCAGTCCCAGCACAAAATCGATCAGCGGGTCGCCGGCCTTACCGTCGCCGCGCAGCAGATTGCGCTGCAGGGCAGCCCCAAGGGCGACGCGGTCCCGGCTGTCCAGCGCCGACGCATAGGCATCAAGCCGCCCCATGAAGCCCTCTGCCATCACCCGCACGCGCTTGGCAACGCCGATATCACCGGCCCCCATTTCGCGAAGCGACAGGTCCATGTCGGCAAACATGGTGTCAAACAGCTGTTGGCTGAGGTCTTGGCCCGCCTCACCGCAATCCTTGAGACGACGCATGATCAGCGCCACCACCAGCGCCAGCGCGTCAAACCGGCCATCAACCGTATCTGCCACGCCATGATCGGCAAAAAAGGATGGTGCACGCGCCATTTCCACAGCGTTCCCGTAAAGGATCTCGGACACCTGCTGCTGGCGGCGTTGTCCCCAGCCAAGCATATTTCCAAGCCATCCGGTTTCTTGGCTTTTCATCACAAGTTCATCCCATTAAGGTATCGCTCAGGTCAGGCAGGTTCCCCGGCCTTTCCTTCGCATGATTACTTCAGGGCTAGACGAATGACCAGAGGCTTGTTTGACGCATTTCCAGCCGCACGCGCGATTGTGGCCAGCCTGTTCGTGCCCCTGCTGGCCCTGACGCTGGCAGCGTGTGAAAGCCGCATTTCGGCACATGGCCATACCGTTGATGCCACGGAGCTTGACCAGATCAGGCCCGGCGAGACCAGGCTTGTCGATCTTCAGGACATCCTCGGCTTGCCCAGCTTCGAGGGGGCCTTTGGCTCCGGCAAGGTCTATTATGTCAGCGAAGTGATGATCGAGCCTCCAGGCGGCCGCAAGCGCGCATCCACCCGCACCGTGATCGTGATCAGCCTAGATGATGGCGAGACCGTCACAAATGTCGAGGTCCGCGACGAGGGCAGCGGCAAGACAATCGCCTATCTTGATGAAAAGACACCGACTCCGGGGGATAATTTCGGTGTTGCAGACCAGCTGTTCTCGACCCTGCGGCGCAAGCCACGCTGATCACCAGCCTCGCCGATCACAGGCCATGCTGATCACCAGCCACGCCGATCACAAACCACGTTAACTGCCTGATTTGGGGTCCATTTCGACGCGGCGCACATCCCGTGCCACGCGGTCCAGAATGGCGTTGATGAACCCGACATCACAGCCGCAGACATCCGCCAAGGCGGCGTATTCGCTGACAACGGCGCGCGCCGGCAGATGGGGCATGCTGACAAGCTCGCAGGTGCCGGCCCGCAGCACCGCGCGGTCGATTACCGTCATCCGGTCCAGCGTCCACCCTTCCGCAAGGCATCCGGCAAGGATGTCATCAAACTCGTCACGGCGCGCCTCTACCGCCATTGCCAGCTCGTTCAGGTGACCGCTATCAAGGGCCTTGACCCGGAACGACTTGCGAATGTCCTCGCTGTAATGCTGCAGGAACACCGGCAGGAATTCAGCCACTGACTGGCCGGACATCTGCCCCTGATAGGACATCTGCACTGCTGCCAGACGAGCTGCCGACCGGCGCCGGACCGGCGTCGGCTTCATGGTGGAATTGGCCTCAGACATCTGTGCCAAGCTTTGCGCGAAGCGCCACCATGGCAAGCGCCGCTTCCGCCGCGCCACCCCCCTTGTCCTTGCGGTCCTGATCGGCGCGATCCCAGGCCTGATCCTCGTTTTCAACGGTGAGGATGCCATTGCCAATCGCCAGATTCTCGGCAATCGACAGATCCATCAGCGCCCTCGCCGACTCTGTGCAGACAATCTCGTAATGCGTTGTCTCACCGCGGATGACACAGCCAAGTGCCACATAGCCGTCAAAGTGCTGCGCACCGGTATGGGCAAAGGCAATGGCAGCCGGAATCTCCAGCGCCCCCGGAACCGACACCCGCTCATAGCTGGCACCGGCGGCCTCGAGAGCGCGAATGGCACCTGCCATCTGCGCATCGGCAAGCGCTTCATAGAAGCGTGCCTCGACAATCAGGAAATGTCCGCTCATCTTGTCCCCGTCACTCAGCAGTCGCTGCCGGCTCACCATTCAGGCGTCGCCAGTCGACAATCTCAAGGTCATAGCCGTCCAGGCTGATTACATTGGCCGGCCTGTCCGAAAGCAGCACCATGCGGCGCACCCCGAGCTCATGCAGGATCTGCGCCCCGACACCATATTCCCGCAGGCCGGATGCCGTATCATGCACCGGCGTTCCGTTGATCGCCGCGCTGATTGTCTCCGAAAGGCTGGTATTGGTCGATTCACGAAGCAGGACAACGATACCACGTTCCTTGTCCGCAATCGTCTGCATGGCTGTTTCCAGCTCACGACCGCTGCGTCGCTCGGAAATCTCGCCAAGAACGTCAGTCATCATATCGAGGCTGTGCATCCGGACCAGCACCGGCTCGGGAGTCGAGATATCACCCTTGATCAGGGCCACATGCTCAACCCCGGAAATGGTGTTCTCGAAGATCATCAGCCGCCATTCGCCGCCGATACGACCGGTCATCACTGTTTCGACTGCCCGCTGGACCAGGGTCTCGCTGCTTCTGCGATAGGCAATCAGGTCAGCGATCGAGCCGATCTTCAAGCCGTGTTCAACTGCAAACCCGATCAGATCGGGAAGGCGCGCCATTTCGCCGTCATCTTTCATGATCTCGCAGATCACGCCCGACGGGGCCACCTGGCCAGCGGCGCGGGCGATATCGACAACGGCTTCGGTATGGCCGGCGCGCACAAGCGTACCGCCGTCACGGGCCACGAGAGGGAAGATATGACCTGGCGTGGTGATGTCCTTGGCGGTGCATTGCGGATTGATCGCGGTGCGGACCGTATGCGCGCGATCACCAGCCGAGATGCCGGTGGTGACCCCCTCGCGCGCCTCGATGGACACGGTAAAGGCTGTCTGGTGGCGGTTCTCGTTGCGTCGCTCCATCAACGACAGGCCAAGCGCTTCGGTGCGGGCACGGGTCAGAGCAAGACAGATCAGGCCACGGCCATGTTTTGCCATGAAATTGATTGCGGCCGCGTCAGCCCACTCGCCAATGACGCACAGGTCGCCCTCATTCTCACGATCCTCGTCATCCACAAGGATGAACAATTTGCCAGCTGCGGCATCGGCGATCACATCCTCGATCGGGGACAGCCCGGCTCCACCATCACGTTGGTTATCAGTCATTCTTTTCACTCTCTGCCATATCGCTTTCGGCAAGACGCGCCACATAGCGCGCCAGCATATCGATTTCCATGTTCAGAACCCGCCCCTCGGCGCAGCGACCGAGCGTCGTGACCTTCCATGTATGGTCAATCACATTGATGCTGAAATCGGTGCCACGCACCTCGTTCACGGTCAGGGATACCCCGTCGAGCGCCACCGACCCTTTCGGAGCGACAAATCTGGCAAGGTTTTGTGGTGCGCGGATCCAGACCTCATGGCTGTCACCAACAGGCGTTACCGACAAAACGGTCGCCAACCCGTCAACATGGCCTGACACGATATGCCCGCCAAGTTCGTCGCCAACGCAAAGTGCGCGTTCAAGATTGACGACATCCCCCTCCTGCCATTGCCCGAGGGTGGTGACCCTCATGGTCTCGGCAGAGGCAGCCACCTCATAGCTTTCGGCATCATGCGACACCACAGTCAGGCAGATACCGGAATGCGAGACAGACGCGCCAATGGGCAGAGCCGTGCAATCCCACCCCGCGCCGATCCGCAGAATTCTATCACCCCTGTCGGTGATCGACAGGATGGTGCCTGCCGCCGTAACGATGCCAGTAAACATGGGGGGAGGGTATCCTCGTGGTTGCGTGAGGCCTTTTAGCCAATATCGGCAGGACGTTCCAGCAGAATGAACCTGTCATCGTCCAGTATGCCATCGTCAATGACCGTGAAAGCTGCCGGATCAGGCAGGCCGGTGGCACCAAGGTCACCAATCGCCGGAATGCCGTCCCCGCCAATCAGATGCTGGCTCTGTGTCCATAAAATGCGATCGACCAGCCCGTCCTGCAAGAGGCTGGCAGCCAGTTTTCCACCACCTTCGACCATCAGGCTGCCGCATCCTGTCTCGGCAATCGTCCGCATCACCACACGAAGGTCAAGACGCCCCTGCCCGTCAAGCCTGACCGACTGCACCTCGGCCCCGGCATTGCGAAGGGCAACGGCCTTCTGCGGATCACAATCCTCACGGCAGAAAATGGTCACACCGACATCCGGCACAGCCTCGAACAGGCGCGCGGTCGGTGGTGTGCGGAGCGTGGCGTCGAGAATGAAACGTGACGGGCTGTCATCCTCAAGACCGGCAAGACGGCAGGTGAATTCAGGATCATCCGCCAGGACAGTGCCGATGGCCGATAGCAGACCGTCACTGCGGCTGCGCTGCAGATGGACATAGCGTCGCATAAGGGGACCGGTGATCCAGCGTTTCGCACCATCAGACAGGGCAATTCTTCCATCGAGCGAACTGGCCATCTTCAGGATGACGAGCGGCCGTTCCGCGGCAAGCCGGGCAAGAAACCCGCCCATGACCTGTCGTGCCGCTTCAGCCTCGACCCCGATCTGGAGGGAAATGCCATGTTCCGCCAGCATCTCTATGCCGCGGCCATTCACCCGCTCATCAGGGTCGCGAAGCGCAATCACAACGCGGGCAATCCCGGCGTTGACCAACGCCAGCGCGCACGGTCCGGTCTGTCCTGTATGGGCGCAGGGCTCCAGAGTTACATAGGCGGTGCCACCCTCTGCCGCCGCGCCGGCCATGGCGAGCGCCTCCGTTTCGGCATGAGGCCTGCCGTTACGCGCCGTACTGCCTACGGCAACAAGCTGTCCGGTTGACGACAGAATGGCACATCCGACTGGCGGGTTGGGAGCGGTTCGGCCCTCGGCGCGGCGGGCGGCGGCAAGCGCGACACGCATCCACCGCCTGTCCTCGGCAAGGGGGACCGGCGGTGTCACGTCACTCCCCAAGTTCCTTCTCCACAAAGGCTTCGAAATCCTTCGCTTCGCGGAAATTCCGGTAGACCGACGCATAGCGGACATAGGCCACCTGATCGAGCTTCATCAATGTCTGCATGACCAGTTCACCAACATATTCAGATGGCACATCACCGTCAGCATAGCTCTCGAGCTGGCGGACAATATTGTTGATCGACTTGCCAACTGTATCGGCATCGACCTCACGCTTGCGAAGGGCAATCTCGAACGACTGTTCCAGCTTTTCGCGGTCAAAGACGGATTTGCGGCCGTTGCGCTTGATGATGGTGATCTCGCGGAGCTGTACACGCTCGAAGGTGGTGAACCGCGCGCCGCACGCGCCGCACAGCCGGCGCCGCCTGATCGCGGCGCCGTCTTCGGCTGGACGCGAGTCCTTTACCTGGGTGTCTTCACTGCCGCAAAACGGACAAATCATATCTACCAGCCACGCAAGATGTTGATGCGAGGCGGAGTGTACACACTATTGGTAGATTGGAAAAGCCCGGCAAAGATCGCGGACTTCAGCCCGTACGCGTGCTTCCACAACACTGTTGTCATCCGGGTTTTCTGCAAGCCCGTCAAGCACATCGCCAATGAGATTACCGATCTTCTCGAATTCGGCGCTGCCGAAGCCGCGCGTCGTTCCGGCCGGCGACCCGAGACGCACACCCGAAGTAACCATGGGTGGCTGCGGGTCGAACGGCACACCGTTCTTGTTACAGGTAACGCCGGCATGTTCCAGCGACACTTCGGTGATGTTGCCTGTCAGACCCTTTGGCCGGAGATCGACCAGCACGACATGCGTATCTGTACCGCCAGAGACAATATCCAGACCACGGTCCATCAGCGTCTTGGCGAGGATCTGTGCATTGGTGACAACCTGCTCGATATAGCCCCGGAATTCGGGGCGAAGCGCCTCGCCGAAACCGACGGCCTTTCCGGCGATCGCATGCATCAGCGGCCCGCCCTGAAGGCCCGGGAACACCGCCGAGTTGATCTTCTTCCCGAGCGCCTCGTCATTCGACAGGATGATGCCGCCACGACCAGCACGAAGCGTCTTGTGCGTGGTCGAGGTCACGACATGCGCATGGGGCACCGGATTCGGATGCACACCAGCAGCAACAAGACCCGAGATATGCGCCATATCGACCATCAGATAGGCGCCGACCTCGTCCGCGATCTCACGGAACTTGGCAAAATCAAGAGTCCGGGGATAGGCCGAACCACCAGCAAGAATGATCTTCGGCTGGCAAGCCTTTGCCTGCGCGCGAAGCGCGTCGAAATCTACCAGATGATTGGTTTCATCAACGCCATATTGCTCGGCATTGAACCATTTTCCGGACAGGTTCGGGGCGGCGCCATGGGTCAGGTGACCACCGGCGGCAAGCGACATGCCAAGGATCGTGTCACCCGGCTTCAACAGTGACAGAAATACCGCCTGGTTTGCCTGTGCGCCGGAATGCGGCTGCACATTCACGAAAGCAGCGCCAAACAGCTGTTTCGCGCGCTCGATCGCCAGCGTCTCGACAACATCGGCATATTCGCAACCACCATAGTAGCGGCGACCGGAATAACCCTCGGCATATTTGTTTGTCAGGACAGAGCCCTGCGCCTCGAGAACCGCCGTACTGACAATGTTCTCCGAGGCGATCATTTCAATCTGGTCCTGCTGGCGCACAAGCTCGTGACCAATGGCCGCTGCAAGATCCGGATCGGCATCGGCAAGGGCTGCCGAGAAGAATCCGTCCATTACGTCCTGTTTTCTGATGTCATCCATGAATGGTCTCCCTGTGCGGTCCCGTTTGCCGCCTCCTGAAGGTTAAGTTCCCAGCCCGTCGGCAAGCGTCGAAAGCTTTCCAACCCGGGATGCATGACGACCTCCCTCAAATGCCGTTGCCATGAACGTATCGACGCAATCAAGCGCCACAGCCGTTCCGGTCAGGCGCTGACCCAGCGCCAGGACATTCGCGTCATTATGTTCACGGCAAAGCCGCGCCGCGGTGGCGTCGCTGACAAGCGCCGCACGAACCCACGGAAATCTGTTCACTGCAATGGAAATACCGATGCCGCTGCCACATACCGCAATGCCCCGCGCCTTCGGATCGTTCTCCATCGCCCGGGCAAGCTTTGCCCCGTAATCCGGATAATCCACAGACTCATTGTCCGCAGGCCCAAGATCCTCGACAGCAAGACCGGCAGCCTGAAGATGCGCTGCCACAGCAAGCCGAAGCTCCAGACCGGCATGGTCGGAACTCAGATACACCTTTGTCACCGCGTCGCGTGCCATATCGGCCTGCTCCCGAATTTCCAGCCCTCACGCCTGATCCCGGTCCAGGCGAGCGGCGGAGATTACTACCAATTGATGTCTTGTCCAACCATTCTCTGATGTTCGGCGAACCCGGCACCAGCGACCCGACATTACGCCGGTGCGTACCAGACATCGGAACTCCGGAACGCAATGTCAACGCCATGCGACGCAGACGCCGGAGGACGATGGTCCAAAGATCTCAGGCGACGCTGCCCTGATGATCGCCAACCAGAAACCGGTGCAGGGTGATTGGACCGCACACCCGCGCCCCACAACAGGACGAGACGA
>NTKV01000056.1 GCA_002457745.1 SAR116 cluster bacterium MED-G06
CTTCCATCGCCGCAAAGAAGTCCGCGTTGCTGTCCAGTTCCGCGCGACTTTCGGCGCCACTCAACCCGAAATCGGCGGCACGCGCGATCACCATCGGCATCGCCACATCCATGCAGGTCACCTCGATTCCACCAAAGCTGTCCGTCAGATTGCCGGTTGGCAGAAAGGCCCCGGTCGATGATCCGGCAACATCCATGAAATTGAGTTCGACCGGCGCCGCCGTACCGGGCACTCCGTCGATGGCAGCATCGCCGTCATAGCTGACCGCACCGCCGGGGGTCTGCACCCGCGCCAGAATGCGCGCCCCGGTATTGACGGCGCGGATTTTCACCTCGGTCACATCGCCTGCGGCGGCCATCAGCCCCATCTCCAGTGCAGCCGGCCCGACCCCGCTCATGATGTTGCCGCAGGTCGGCTTGTAGTCGACAAGCCTGTCCTCGACGCTGACCTGCGCAAAGAAATAGTCGATATCGGCCCAGTCATCATCGGAGCGTGACAGCATCGCCACCTTTGTCGTCACCGCATTGCCGCCGCCAATGCCGTCGATATTCAGAGGATGACCGGAACCGACAGCCGCGATGAGAACATCGGCAAGCTTGTCGAGGTCAGCCGGAAGGTCGGCCCGGTTCATGTAGGGTCCGCGTGATGAGCCGCCGCGCATGAACAGGAACGGAATGGATGTCTGTGCCATGTGGTCCACCATCTCCAGAGTAACAGGATGACTATAGGCAGGGTCGTCAGGCCCGCCAATCGGCAAGTTCCGGCAGGCTAGTCCTTTGCCGAGATCTTGAAGACATGTCTGGCCAGGAAATGGCCGACCCAGATCGTCAGCACGATGCGCCCGAGGTGATGCAGCGCAACCACCACCGGATTGAAATTCAGCGACAGGGCGATGAGGCTCATCTCGGCAAGACCACCTGCCGCAAAACTGACAAACAGCACGGCAAAATCCGCCGGCACATAATGGGTCAGCAGATAGGCAATGCTCGACCCCACGGCCAGCATATAGACACCGACGAACAAACCGTACCGCAACCCCTTGATCAGCAGGTGGCGCGACATGCCGGTGAATTGCGAACCAAGCGAGGTGCCCACCATGAACTGCGCCATGTGCCCCATCCAGTCGGGGATCTCGATCTCGACAACGCCAGATATCGTCAGGCCAAGCGACAGGAACAGCGGTCCCATCATATGCCCCACCGGAAGCCTTGCCAGGGTGCCAAGGGTCAGTCCAACCGCGGCAATCACCAGGATCAACCCGACATCCTTGGCGCTGTAGTTTGCCGCTGCCAGCGTTTCACCGGCTAGCGAGCCTACCGCCTCGCCCTCGACGACAAGGAACAGCAACGGCACCGCGGCCACAACCAGGATGATGCGGGTGAAATGCTGCGCCGTCACGATCCGGACATCGGCGCCGGCCTGCTCGGCAAGCGCGATGGAATCGACGATGCCGCCGGGAAGCGAGGCGAAATAGGCATCGCGGCTTTCATATTTCCCGACCCAGCGCATGATCGCGTAGCTGCCTGCATGCGAGACCATGATGAAGGGAAGAAGAAGAAGACCGGACAGCCAGAATTGCGGCAGTAGAGCCAGGATTTCAGGTGTGAAGCGCGACCCGATCATCGACCCGATGATGGCCATGAACAGAAGCCGCACCCAGCGGGTCACTTGCGGCAGTTTTGCCCCGCCACGCTCGTACCAGAGAACGAAACTGGCCGCCCCGAAGATGCCGCCGAGCATATAGGGCATCGGCGCACCGATGAAAAACGCACCGGTACCTCCGACGAACCCCGCCAGAAAGATCAGCAGTAAGCGCGGATCCATATCCCCTCAGCCGAGACCGTTACCCCTGGGCCTGTCGCGCCCGATAGGTCGACCAGGACCGCATCAAAACGACAGCCGCACCGATGATCAGGAAGATCGGGGCATAGGAAAACTTGCCCTGATATTCAAAGCTCGCAAACACCAGCAGCCCGCTGTCAGAGATGATCATCGACTGGCGGAATGCCTCTTCCATGCTCGATGTCAGGACGAAGGCGATGATGAAGGCCGCGGCGGAGAAATTGGTACGCCGCATCGCATAGCCGATGATGCCGAACAACATCGCAAACCCGACATCCCAGATCGAGGCACGCGAGGAATAGCTTGCTGCCAGTGCCGTCATGAAGATGAACGGATAGAGATACTGGGTTGGCAGGATCGCGATCATCCGCCCGATGAACGGTGCTGCGAAATAGCCGATCAGCGCGTAACAGGCGATGCCGATGAGGCCGGCCGCAAAGATGCCGAAGATGAACTCGCGCGGGCTGATCAGCTGGCCACCCATGAACAGCGGTGGCTCCTCTGCAAAGATCGACGGCCCGGGCTGCAGACCGTTCACCAGGAACATGCCGATCAGGACAGCGGCGATGGTCGACCCCGGAATGCCAAGAGTCAGAAGCGGAATCATCGACGGGCCGGACACGGCGTTGTTTGCCGATTCCGGCGCGGCGATACCCTCGACCACACCTGTGCCCCATTCGTCCTTGTTCTTCGCCTTGCGTTTCTCTTCACCATAGGCGACGAAACAGGCAACCGACGAGCCAAGGCCCGGCATCATGCCGATCAGCGATCCATAGATCGACGAACGGAACATCAGCGGAATACATCGCTTGAATTCGGACCAGGTGAAATAATGCGCTGTCGGGTCATCGATCTTGTCGCCCGCGAAATCGATTATCTTCACCTTTGCAGCTTTTTCTGCCTGGATGATGACTTCCGAAATCACAAAAACGCCGATCAACAGCGGCACAAGCGCCATGCCGGATTCGAGCTCGTCGATCCCCATGGTCATCTTGAACTGGCCGGTAATGGTATCCTCGCCGATCAGCGCGATCACCGCGCCGAACAGGGTCGAGATGATCCCTTTAATGATGCTGTCACTGACCACCGAGCCGATCACGACAAAGGCCATCAGATAGATCGCGAAATTCTCCGGCGGACCGAACTGGCGGGTGAAGGCGGCAATGGACACAGCGCCGAAGATCAGAACGATCTCACCGAAATAGTCACCATAGGCCGAGGAAACGGTCGCTGTCTTCAGCGCCTTTCCGGCACGTCCCGACCGTGTCATCGGGTAGCCGTCCTGCATCGTCGCCGCCGAGGCTGCAGTGCCCGGTGTGTTGAACAGGATGGCCGCGATCGAACCGCCATAGCGCCCCGACTTGCCGATCACATAGAGGAAGGCAAGCCCGGCAAGCCCCCCGATTTCGTCATTATAGGCAATCAGGATGGGCAGCATCATGGCGATGGCCGCCGCGGCGGTCAGGCCGGGAAGCGCGCCAAAGATGATGCCGACAAAGGCAGCAAGGATGACGAACCAGATGGCATAGTCATCGCTGAAAAGGGTGACGAAGCCGCCAAGAATATCTTCAAACATGATGGCCTACGCCCCTGTGATCCAGTTGGTGAAGGGGCGCATGTCCATAATCGCGCCCGCCGGGTCGTTCAGCAGCATGATCCCCATGAACAGCCACTGGAAAATGACAGCAAGGACCAGGCCGCCGCCGATCATCCAGCCCCAGTTGCGCACCCCGAATGTGTAGAGCATGGCGCAATAGGTGGCGATGATGGCGGTGAAATAGCCAAACCCCCAGAACAGCGACACGAAAAGCACACCGCAACCAACCACCATGGCGATCCGCTTGGTGTCACTTTCAAGGAACCCGTAGCCGTCCTTGAGATCGCCGGCACGGCCGGTGAAGGCACGGATGGCAAGCCACAGGCCACCAAGAACAAGCGCGATGGCCAGCCATAACGGCATGGTGCGCGGCCCGACAGCCTCTCGCGAGGTTTCAATGGTGAAGGACTGAAAAATGAAGAAGACGCCAATCAGAAGCACAATGGCACTGACACCGTACTCTACCTTGATCTTGTAATCCTGGGTTCCCATAAGCGCCTCCGGGCTTCCGTAAAATCTGGAAACGAAAAAAGGGGCAAGCCCGAAGGCTTGCCCCTGGATCAGCTCACAAGCTTAGTTGCTTGCGATGATGTTGGCGACGACCGGGCCCATGACCTTGTACATGCTGTCCTGCGCCTTGGTGGCGGTCGCGGAGTCTGTGTAGAAAGCAGCCAGGCTGTTCTTGCCCATATACTTCTG
Source organism: SAR116 cluster bacterium MED-G06 (assembly GCA_002457745.1). GTDB lineage: Bacteria > Pseudomonadota > Alphaproteobacteria > Puniceispirillales > Puniceispirillaceae > UBA8309. The sequence continues at coordinate 4,139 of NTKV01000056.1, forward strand.
GAAGCCCGTGATGCCGGCAATGTGCTCGATGGCAGCGCCGACGTCGGCCTTGACCTCGTCAGAGACACCCTTCGGGCCAAACAGGCACATCAGGCCAGTGAAGTCGATGCCGTCGAGGCCCTGCTCACCGAAGGTGGCAAGATCCTTGGCTGTCGGGTCACGGTCAGCACCAGCAGAAGCCAGCGGACGGATGTCCTCTTCAAAACCGACAACGGTGTTCACACCGCCGAGAACGGCGTCAACCGACTGCGATACCAGTGCGGCACGTGCCTTGGAGCCACCCTTGAACGGGACCTTTTTGTGCGGGATGCCATAGGCATCGAAGAACACATGACCGATGGTTGCATGCATGGTCGCCGCGCCCGAGGTGCCCCAGGTGATGGTCTCGCCTGATGCCTTGGCGTTGTCGACGAACTCCTGCATGGTGGTCGCCGGGTTCGAGGTGTGCACCTGCAGCGAAGTCACCAGCTGCGAAGCACAGCCCAGGTTCACGAACGCATCCGGAACATGGTACGGACGATCGTCGCCCTTGGCGAGTTCGCCGGCGATGAAGGTACCGATGTTGATCATGTACAGGGTGTAGCCGTCAGTATCTTCGTTCAGAACTGCCTTGGCAGCCTTCTGACCGGACGCGCCGGGCAGATTGACGATGTAGGCAGGCGCGCCATTCATCGTCGGAGCTTCATGCATGTAGGAAGCGAAGCCGCGAGCCGTGGTATCGGTACCACCACCGGCGGAGAAGCCAACCATGATCTTGATCGGCTTTTCAGGGTAGTCAGCAAGTGCAGCGCCACTGGCGAGCATCGCTGTCGCTGCGAAACCCGCAGCAAGCGTTTTGGTGAATCTCATAAGTTCCTCCCATAAAATGGGGGCCAGAAAACCCCATAACGGTTGCCATGTCAAACGACTGTTCGATCAATTGCACCGGCCATCTCGTCGCATGTGCAATCAGCGCATTCCGCGCTTGCCTGAACCGGCCTGAATATTCTTAACTTTCAGCCTGAAAACCAAGCGAGGACACCATGTCGGCAACGCATCCCTTCACCGGATTACTGGTGATCGACTTTACCCATGTGCTGGCTGGCCCGGCCTGTGCCTATTATCTGGGCCTGCTGGGCGCCAGAGTGATCAAGGTCGAATCGGCGTCGAAGGGGGATGCCATCCGTCACCGCGGCGGCACGGACACGGAGTCGGCAAAGGACGGCATGAGCACATCCTACCTGACCCAGGGCGGCGGCAAGTCGTCAATCGCGCTTGATCTGGAGACGGCAGAAGGATCGGAAGTCTTCCACCGCCTGCTGGCGCGTGCCGATATCCTTGTCGAGAACCATATTCCCGAAACGATGCGCCGCCTTGGCCTGGACGAGGACAGCCTCGCCAAACGTCACCCGCATCTGATCCATTGCGCGATGACCGGATATGGGCGCGGCGGGCCGCAGGAGAACACGCCAGCCTATGACGTCAACATCCAGGCATCTTGCGGACTGATGGAGGCCACCGGCACACTCGAGAGTGGGCCGATCCGCACCGGCGCACCGGTGCTCGACTACGCCACCGCGCTGGCGGCAGGCTTTGCCATCTCCGCGGCGCTCTATGAGAGGGCCGCAAGTGGGCGCGGCGGTTTCATCGATGTCTCGATGCTGGAAACAGGCATGACGCTGATGAGCTCGACCGTGACGGATTATCTGAAGACAGGAAACGCACCGCAACGGCGTGGCAATCTTGCCAACAGCCGGTCGCCCGGGGCGGGCAGCTTTGCCTGCAGCGAGGGGGTGATTTCACTCGGGGTCAATGAGGAGTCACATTTCCGAAACCTGGCCACCGCGCTGGACCGCCCTGACTGGCTGACCGACCCACGATATGCCGAACGTCCGGCGCGAAAGTCCCATGCCGATGCGCTGGTGACAGAGATCGAGTCGGAACTGTCCCGCCGCCCCGCCACCGAATGGGAACCGGTGCTGCAACAGGCCGGTGTGCCGTCAGCGCGAATCCGCACCCTGCCAGAATGTCTTGCCTCACCGCAGGTCGAAAGCCGGGGCTATATCCACACCGAGGCAGAAACAGGACTTCGTACCCCGACCCTCCCCTTCAGGCTGAATGGCGCAGCGGCGCATGTGCCGGACCGGCCAGCCCCGCAGCATGGCGAGGACAGCGCAGACATTCTGGCCTGGCTGGAGTCGGATGGATGAGCGATACACCGCCGCTCTGCGCCGCACCTGACCCGTCCCCTCGCGCGCCGCAGGTCACTGTGCCGGACGGGGCCACTGACTGCCATTTCCATATTTTCGACGGACCGTCACCACAGATTGCCGAACGGAGCTATACCGCCCCACCAGCCCCTCTCGATGCCTTTCAGCACCTTCACGCCACTCTGCGGATCAGCCGCTCGGTGATCGTCCAGCCCTCGGTCTATGGCACCGACAACAGGACCACGCTTGCGGCCTGCGACTCCACCCCGCAGATGCGCGCCATCGTTGTCGTGGACGAGGACACGCCGCCCTCCACCCTTGCCGCATACCGCAAACGCGGCGCCGTCGGATGTCGTGTCAACATGCTGTTCGGCAGCAATGCCCGCATCGACAGCCTGTCCAGCCTCGCCGGGCGCATCGCCGATCAGGGCTGGCATCTGCAGATTCTTGGCGATGTCTCGGCGCTGGGCGACAGGATGGACGAGTTCGCCAGCCTGCCAGTGCCGGTTGTGTTTGATCATTTCGGGCACCTTCAGGCGATCAGGGGGATCAATGACCCGGGTTTTCGCAGGCTTCTCCGCCTGCTTGGTTCAGGTGCCGCCTGGGTGAAGCTTTCCGGGGCCTACCGGCTTGGCCCGGCTGGCGCGCAGACGGACCGCGCCGTTGCCGACCTTGCCGCAGCCCTGATCGCTGCCAATCCGGACCAGCTTGTCTGGGGAAGCGACTGGCCGCATCCGGCGATCCCGCAGCAGGACATGCCGAATGACGGTGACCTTCTTGACGCGCTTGCCGGTTGGGCCCCAGATGCCGCGCTTCGCCGCCGCATTCTGGTGGACAACCCGGCGCGGCTCTATGGCTTTGATGCGGCATGAGGACCAGATGACCGCGCAAAGGGCGATAGAGGCAGCGCATCAGGTGATGGCGGCCCATATCACCGCGCTGAACAGCCGCGATCAGGCCGCCCTTGCCGCCACCCTGCATTTCCCACATGTGCGGCTGAGCGGCACCACACTGAAGATCTGGGACACCGCCGACAGCTACTTCGCCGATTTTCTCACCCGTGCCGGCGGTGACTGGCACCATTCAAGCTTTGAGGATATCAGGCTGGTGCGCGCCGCGCCGGACAAGGTCCATCTTGATGCCGAGATCCGGCGATTTGCCGCAGACGGCAGTCTGATCACACGCTTCAGGTCGCTCTGGGTGATCACGCATGAGACCGGGCGCTGGGCAGCGAAGATGCGGTCCTCCTTTGCACCGGCCTAGCGGCGGCGCATCAGGTGATGACCCGGACGCCAAACATCCAGACGCCAAACATCCGGACGCCAAACATCTGGACGCCAGGCATCTGGACGCCAAGCATCTGGACGCCAAGCATCTGGACGTCAGGCCGCTGTATGTCCTACCCTGCCGGTTCCTTCTGATCCCTTCACATGACCCCGTCGGCCGGGGCCGGAGATCCCCATGAGCATCGAACGTTTTCACACCAATGACCGGATGAGCCAGATGGTCATCCATGGTGACACTGTCTATCTGGCTGGCCAGGTGGCGCAGTCTGCCCCGGGCGCAAGCGTTGCCGACCAGACCCGCGCCATCCTGGCGCAGATTGATTCGCTTCTGGCAGAGGCCGGTACCGACAAGTCACAGGCGCTGAGTGCCACCATCTGGCTGTGCAGCATGGATGATTTTGCCGAGATGAACGAAGTCTGGGACGCCTGGGCCACAGGCGGCAACGCCCCCTGCCGCGCATGTGTGGAATCGCCGCGCCTTGCCGCCTCGCACTTCACCGTCGAGATCGGCCTGATCGCGGCGCGCTAGGGTCTCGGCAGGTGGGCCCCCGGCATTTCCTTGTTCTGGGCGCTGGCGTGGTCGGCGTCACCACCGCCTACAAGCTGGCGGCGAACGGCCACCGGGTTACCGTGGTGGATGCCGAAGACCGTGCCGCGATGGTGACAAGCTATGCCAATGCCGGTCTTCTTGCCCCGGCACAGGGCTATGCCTGGGCCTCGCCCTCGGCGCCGGGCCTGATGCTGCGGTCACTGTGGCGTGGCGACCAGGCCATCCGCGTGCGCCCGCGGGCCTCATGGCGGCAGTGGCGGTGGATGCTGCGCTTTCTTCGCGAATGCACAGCGGCGCGTCATGCGGCAAACTCCGCCGTTACCAGCGCGCTGTGCCAGTTCTCGCAACTCCATATGAACCGGATCGTGCGCGAGACCGGGGTTCGTTATGATGCTGTTCAGGGTGGGCTGATGTATATCTACCGCAGCAGCAGCGGGCTGGAGAGCGCGGACAGCAAGGCCGCGATGTTGCGCCAGCGCGGCATTCGGCTGGAACGGATGAGTGGCCGCGACATGCTGGAGGTCGATCCTGGCCTGTCCCGCATCGCCGGAGATGCTGCCGGTGGCCTCTACGCCCCCGGAGATGAAAGCGGTGACGCGCATCTGTTCACCAACGCTCTGGTTGAACGGGCCGAGGCGATGGGGGTGACGTTCCGCTTTTCGACCCGTGTAACACGACTTGTCAGACGCGGCAGCACAATCGCGCGCGTCGAGACAGACCAGGGCGACATGACCGCAGACGACTATGTGCTGTGCCTTGGTGTGCGTAGCCCGGATCTGGTCCGGCATCTGGGCATTGATCTGCCGATCTGGCCGGTCCGCGGCTACTCGATCACGGTGCCGGTCACCGACCGCGAGGCCGCCCCGCGAATTGGCGGCGTGGATTATGAAAATCTGATGGCCTATTGTCCGATGGGGGACAGGCTCAGGATCACCGCAACCGCCGAGATCGCCGGCCATGACCGACGTTTCACACAGGCGGATTTCGCCCCACTTCTTGACAAGGCACAGGCGATGTTCGGGCATTGCGCCGATTTCTCAAACCCGGAATACTGGGTCGGCTTGCGGCCGATGACGCCGCATGGGGCCCCGATCGTCGACCGGTCTCCGGTCGGGAATCTGTGGCTGAATGTCGGGCATGGCCATCTTGGCTGGACGATGTCCGGTGGCTGCGCGGCGATCATCGCCGATCTGGTGGATGGGCGCGTGCCAAACTACGATCTGGAAGGACTTCGATATGGATAATGCGGACAACACCGCGCCAGACGGTTTCACCCTGATCGAGCATCTGCCCTTCACCACGGCACCTGTGATCGGCGCGCGGGCAAAGATCGGGCTGGTGGTGCTGGCATCTGACTACACCATCGAACATGAGTTCCGCACCATGGTGGTGATGCCCGGGGTCGACATTTTCATGGCCCGCATCGCCAACGACCCGCGCGTCACGCCGGACACACTGGCGGCGATGGAACCGCTTCTGACCGAGACAGCTTCGCGCATTCTTCCCGGCGACAAGGTGGATGTGCTGGCCTATGGCTGCACCTCGGCATCCGTGGTGCTGGGGGCCGACCGCGTGTCTGAGCGTCTGGCAGAGGCAAAGCCCGACACCCCGACAACGAACCCGATCAGCGCCGCCTTTGCCGCCTTCGATGCGCTTGGCGCACGCAAGATCGGGGTGCTGACCCCCTATCGCCGCGATGTCAATGAACAGGTCCGGAATTACATCACGGGCCATGGATATGAGGTGCCGGTCTTCGGCTCTTTCAACGAGGAGATGGACCCGGTGGTGGCAACCATCGACGAGGCCAGCCTTGTCGGCGCCATCGACACCATCCGCGACGGCCATGACATCGATGCGGTGTTCGTTTCCTGCACCTCGGTGCGGCTTGCCGATGCGGTGGCCGGCATCGAGGCGCGGACCGGCCTTCCCGTCACCTCGTCAAACCACGCCATGGCCTGGCACTGCCTGCGGCTTGCCGGGGTGGATGAGACGATCGAGGGCCGTGGCAGGCTGTTCACCCTTGGGCTGACGACATAACTAGCCGAACAGCGTGTCTGTCAGAAGCGTATCCAGCCGCGTGACGCGGCCGCTGATGGCTTTCAGGATCCCGGTCTCGGCGCTGCTCAGGGTGCGAAGCTCGACCAGGTTTGAAGGCGGCCGGCCAGCCGCAATGTCGGCAATCTGCTGACGCAAGACCAGCCTTGTGACCATTGCCACATCCTCACCAAGCCGTCCGACTTCGGGCGGGATATCGTCACGGATCGCCAACGCCGCTGCCCGCGCCGCGCTGCCCCGCTCGGCAATCCCGCGTGAAATCGCCAGAACACGCAAGGTCTCGACAAGCGGCAATGTCAGGTTCGCTTTCATGTTAAAGCGGCCATTCTCGGTGCGAAGCCCCCCAAGAAATGTGCGTCCGCCGCCATGACCGCCGACATTATGGGCCAGAAGCTTGAGAAAGCCGCCGCGCCGGGTCGCCCGGCCGGACATCGCCGCCTGAAGCTGTGCCGCCAGCACGGTACTGCCATGCACCAGCCTGAAGTCGAAGAAGATATCGACATTCAGCAGATCCTCCGGACTGGCGCGCCGGACCCAGCCGCTGATCGCCTGCCGCCATCCTGACAATGACCGGCACCAGGTCTCACGTCCCGACATCACCCCGCCCTTGCAATAGGGGATACCGGCAGCGTCCAGAATGTCGGAAATATGCCCGCCAAGAGCAAGGAACCATTGCCGGTTTGCGGCATCCTCCTGCGGCGTGGCGCCATCGGCAAAGAGGATGGCGTGGTCCTGATCCGCGGCAAGAAGGCTCTCACCGCGTGCTGCCGAGCCCAGCATCAGCAGCGCATATTCCGCCGGAGGCTGGCCGGCGCCGTCTTCCTGCATGCGCCCTTCGGCAAGACGCGCCGCTTCGCGCAGGGCGGCCCGGTACTGGCTGCTGATCACCGCGGCAATGTCATGTCCGGCCACCGCCTCACGGCGGAGAGAGGCGGCAAGGGTCGGCAGCATCCGCAGACCGGCAGCAAGCTCTTCGGCGCTGCCGGCACTGGCAATACGGTCGCCGATGACAAGTGCCGAGGTCACCCGCTGGCGCACAAGCTCACGCGAGGACACCCAGCCGACAAGCGTGCCACCATGGTCGACAACACCGAGATGGCGAATGTCATGGCGGCTCATCCTGCCAAGCGCGACATGCATGAAATCATCCGCGCCAACAGTGATCACCGGCGAGGACATGATCGATCCAAGCGGAAGCTGACGCACCCGGGTGGCATCACTGACCGGTTGGCACACCTGTCTGACAATGTCGCGCTCGGACACGAGGCCGGCAATCCGGCTGGCATCCGCGCCGACAAAGACACAGTCTGTCGCGCTGTCATTCATCGCCGCCGCGGCACTGGCAAGCGTCGCCTCCGGCGGCAGGATCACCGGCCTTTCCAGCATCAGGTCGGCAATACGGTGGCTGTAGGGATAGGGGTCGATCCGCGCCAGCGGCGCATGATCCTGTGCCGCAGCGTGTGCCGCCGCAACATCAATCCATCCCGCCGTTACATTCGCGCGGCGAAGATCATCAAGCTTTGCCACCTCGCGCCAGGCATCACCAAGTGTGACAATGCCCTGCGCAGCCAGCGACGGCAGCATCCGGTGGAAGATCGACAGGGTGATCGCCGCATCACCAAGCGCCGTATGGCGCGCCGCCACCGGCACATCGAAATGCGCCGCAAGCGGCTCCAGATCGCCAAGGATCATCATCGCCTCCGGCCCCAGAAGCCGGGTGGCAAGCTGGCGAAGACAGAGTGCGGCGCTCCACCCCCAGTCGAGACCGTGACGCTCGGCCTCGGCCTCAAGCACGGCAAGGTCGAACCCGATATTGAAACCGAGGATCAGATTGCCGGCAACATGATCGCGAAGCCGCGGCAGTACCAGCGGCAGCGCATCTGCCTCCGCCACCATCGCATCATCAATGCCGTGAATGCGCGTGCTTGCCGCGGGGATTGCCACGCCGGGATTGACCAGCACATCGAACCGCGCCAGCTCGTCACCGCCACTGATGGCGCCGATCTGGATGATCCTGTCGCTGCGCGCGCGCAGGCCTGTTGTCTCGAGGTCGAGCGACACAACCGGCACGCGATCGAGCGGCATTGTGGCAAGCTGCATGTCTCCCCCCTTGCACCTCCGCTATAGCTGGATCCAGGCTGTCTTCAGATCGATATATTTGTCGACAGCGTGGAGCGACTTGTCATGGCCATTGCCGGACTGCTTCACCCCGCCAAGCGGCGCCGTGACATCGACCGCGCCATAGCCATTGACGTTGATCACGCCGGTCTTCATTCCGCCGATCATCCGGTGCGCGCGGCCAAGGTCGCTTGTCCAGACACCGCCGGCGAGGCCGTAATCAGTGGCATTGGAAAGGCGAAGCGCCTCGGCCTCATCTGCGAAAGATGTCACCGCCAGCACCGGCCCGAAAACCTCGTTGCGGAACAGGTCATGCGTTGGCGCCACGCCGCTGACGACCGCCGGCTCCATGTAGAAGCCGCCACTGTCGGCATGAAGCCGCGCACCGCCACCCTCGATCCGGCCACCTTCCTCTCCGGCGCGCGCCAGCGCCGCCAGATTCTTGTCCAGCTGGCCCTGGCTGTGGACCGCACCGACATCATTTCCGACGGTCAGCGGATCGCCGATTTTCAGCTTCGCCGCTCCAGCAGCCACGGCGGCGACAAATTCATCATGGATCGAAGCCTCGACCAGCAACCGCGATCCGGCAACGCAGACCTGACCGGAATTGCGGAAAATGGCGGATACTGCACCAGCCACCGCTGCATCCATGTCCGGGCTGTCGGCAAAGACGATGTTTGCCGACTTGCCACCAAGCTCGAGATAGGTGCGTTTCAGATTGGAGGCGGCGGCATTCGCCATGATCCGGCGACCGACAGCCCCCGATCCGGTAAACACCAGAACATCGATACCCATCGACAGCGACATCGCCTCGCCAACCGTCTCGCCGCGTCCGGTGACAACATTGAGAACGCCGGGAGGCAGCCCGGCCTCATGCGCAAGCTCGCACATCCGGATCAGGGACAATGCCGCGCTCTCCGGCGGCTTGATCACCACCGAATTACCACAGGCAAGCGCCGGACCCAGCTTCCAGGCGCCGATCATCAACGGGAAATTCCACGGGATGATGGCCCCGACAACGCCGACAGGCTCCTTGTGGATCATCCCGAGGATGCCGTCGGGGGTCGGTGCGATCTCGCCATAGATCTTGTCACAGACTTCGGCGTAATAGCGGAGTGTCGCCGCTGCCGAGCCGGGCTCGGCACGAAAGGCCATACCGATCTCGGTGCCATTGTCCCGCACACCAAGGACGGCAAGCTCGGCCGCGTTCGCCTGCACCAGATCAGCCCAGCGATGCAGCACCGCCTTGCGACCGGCTGGTGGCATCTTCGACCAGCGGCCATCATCAAAGGCGGCACGCGCCACCGTCACCGCATGGTCGACAAGCGCCGCGTCACCATCGGCAAGGCTTGTCAGATGACTGCCGTCAATTGGCGAGATCACCTCGATCGGGTCACCGACACCGACAGCATCACGCTTGCCATCAATCAGATGGCCGGCCGGCGCCACATCAGCGTGGCGTAGTGAATCGATTGTCGCCTGGTCAAGCATTGCCATATCCCCTTGGCATGTCTTTGTTTGATATCCATCATGTCACGGTGAAAGACTGTCGTCCAAGCCCCTATGCAGGTGCGGCTAGAAACCGTGGAGATCGCGGAAGCTTGGCACCGGATCGCCTGGCAAACCGACCGCCTCCCACACGCCGCGGGCAATGGCGCGCGCCATCACCGTGGCCGCCGCATGACCAAGCCCCACTGCAT
>NTKV01000057.1 GCA_002457745.1 SAR116 cluster bacterium MED-G06
GGAATATTTTGCGGCAATTATCTCTGGCAATTACCTCCGGCAATTTTCCACATGATTTTTTGGGGGGTGCGCGCCATAGTCTGTACATGTCCATGTTGATTTCAAAGATGGCCGGCGATCTTGCCGCCGGCAGCCTCACCGCCCGCCAGCATCTCGAAACCTGCCTTGCTGCCATTGACAGCGAGGACGGCAGGCGGGCCTTTATCACCGTGAATGCCGAGGATGCGCGCGCCGAAGCCGACCGCGTCGATGCCGCCCGCGCCGATGGAAGGGCCCTGCCACCCTTTGCCGGGGTGACCCTGTCGGTGAAGGACCTGTTCGATATCGCCGGCGAGGTGACCCGCGCCGGATCGACCGTGCTTGGTGATGCCGCCCCGGCAGGGCATGACGCCGCTGTCGTGGCCCGGCTCCGTGCCGCCGGGTTCCTGATCATCGGACGGACCAACATGACCGAATTCGCCTATTCCGGGATCGGCATGAACCCGCATTACGGCAATCCCCGAAGCCCGTGGGAGCGCGACAATGACGGCGGTCGCGTGGCCGGCGGATCATCATCTGGAAGCGCCGTTTCGATTGCCGATGGCATGGCCGCCGCCACCATCGGGTCCGACACCGGCGGGTCGACCCGGGCGCCAGCTGCCTTTTGCGGCATTGTCGGGCTGAAGCCGACCGCGAACCGGATGCCGTCTGCTGGCGTCTATCCGCTATCGACCTCGTTTGATGCGGCCGGGCCGATGGGCCACAGCGCCGAATGCTGCGCCATCATGGATGACATCATGGCCGGTGGCAGCGGGCGGGCCGAAACACCGTTTCCGGTGGCCGGGCTGCGGCTTGCCATCCCGCGTGGTTATCTGTTCGACGATCTCGACCCCGCTGTCGCCGCCGGCTTCGACGCCGCGGTGGCGCGGCTGTCTGCCGCCGGTGCGATGATCAGCGACATCAGCCTTGATATTCTGGAGGAACTGCGTCCGGCGAACCGCCCGAACAGCATCGTCTCTGCGGAAGCACATGAATTGCACCGGGCAATGCTGGCCGCGCGGCGCGACGGCTATGATCCCCATATCGCCTCGCGCCTTGATGGTGGCGGCGAAATCGCGGCAGCAGACTATATCGCCATGCACCGCGAACGGACCGAGACAAGCAACGCGGTGCAGGCCATAACCCGCCCCTTTGACGCGATGCTGGTGCCAACCTCGCCGACAGTGCCGCTGAAGATCGCCGCCCTCGATACCATCGAGGCGAAGATGAAAGGCAGCGCCCGCGCCCTTCGCAACACCGCCCTGTCGAACTATCTGGACCGGCCGACCGTGACCATCCCCTGCCATGAGGCGGGCAGCGCGCCTGTCGGGCTGTCATTGATCGGATCACGCCATCACGACCGCCGGTTGCTGGCGATCGCCTCTGGCGTCGAGGCGGTTGTCAGGGGATCAGAATCAGCCGCCTGACATTCTGACTCTGCCTATTCTGCAGGAGCGATCTCGCGGTTCCGGCGGAACCGGAACAGCCCTGCTATCCTCGCCGACAGCAAGGCTCCAAAGCGCGCCAGCCGGTCACCAATCACCAGCATCGCCGGAGTCGCCACCAGCGTCAGCACCGTGGCAAAGGCAAGGCCACCTGCGATTGTGCTGGACAGCTGTGTCCACCATTGCGAGGAGGGTGCGCCAACAAGAATGTCCCGCTCGGTGAGCTTGATCGTCAGCTGGAAGACCATCGGCAGCAGCCCAAGAATGGTGGTCACCGCGGTCAGCAGGACCGGACGGAAACGCACAAGGCCGGCGCGGAAGGCGGCATCCCGTGCCCCATAGCCACGGGCGCGGTACTCATTGAACGTGTCGATCAGAACGATGTTGTTGTTCACCACGATGCCGGCCAGAGCAATCACGCCGAGGCCACTCATCACAATGCCGAATGGCTGTGCCGTCGCCCACAGGCCAAGCATCACGCCGCCTGTCGACAACACAATCGCCGACATGGTGACAAAGGCCTGCCAGCCGGAATTGAACTGGACCATCAGCACAACCAGCATCAGCAACAGCGACAGGGAGAAGGCCTGGGCGAGGAAGGCACCGGTTTCGGCCATATCCTCATTCTCACCAGCGAAGACAAGGCTCACATTCTGCGCCAGCGGGGTCTCGGCAAGTGACGCCTGCAGGGTTTCCACCCGTTCGGCCGGCAACCTGTCGACCGCCACATCGGCGTTGATATACATATACCGGTCACCGTCCTTGCGCTCGATATCGCCCCCCTTCTGGCGGGGTTGCAGCTTGGCGAAGACCGACAGCGGCACATAGGACCCGTCCGACGCCGGCACACGAAGCTCGCTCAGCCGGTCAAGATTACGCTGGTCGCCCATGAAACGCATGACGACATCAAGCTCATCCTCGGAATCATCGGGGCGGAAATCGGAAATCCGGACGCCGCGGGTCAGCATCTTGATCATCGTGCCAAGGCTGGATATCGACACGCCATGGCGGCTTGCCGCCTCACGGTCAGTGACAAGCGTCCATTCCAGGCCGGGAAGCGGCCTGTTGTCAGCAACATCGACAAATCCGCCAAGCTCGCCCATGCGGGCAACCACCTCGTCCGTGGCGTCGGCGATCTCGTCAAGGTTTTCGCCCATGATCTCGATGCGGATCGGCAGCGCCCCGCCGGGGCCCTGCTGCTGTTTGGTGATGCTGAAATCGGCACCAGCGAGACCGGCGATCATGGCGCGCATCTGGTCCATCAGGCTTGCCGCCGGGTCGCGTTTGTCCCAGTCGGCAAAGACCGTCCGGATGGTGCCAACCGAATCGCGTGGCGACTGATGTCCGCCGCTGCCCGGCCGGAAGGAGCGGGCATAGAAATCCTGGACGCCCGAGACCGGCAGGATCGATGTTTCGGCGGTGCTCACCAGCGCATCGCGCTCCTTTGCCGACAGATCCCCGCGCGCAAGCACCTGAACACTTGCCTGCTCGGGCTCGATATCAGGGAAGAAGGCCACGCCATATCCGGCCATCAGATAGCCGGTGAAACTGGCAACGATAATGCTGATGACCACACCCATGGTCAGCACCGGGAAGCGGATCGCCTGTTTCAGGGTCCAGCGGTAGCCGCGTGGTGCGGTGGCGGAAATCACACTCTTCGGCACCGATTTCTTGCCGACGATGCCGCCAAGCACCGGAATGAAAATCAACGCCATAAACAGCGAGGCGATCAACACACACATCACCGTAATCGGCAGATATTTCATGAACTGGCCAACAATCCCGGGCCAGAACAGAAGCGGCAGGAACACCATCAACGTCGTTACCGTCGACGAGATGATCGGCCAGGACATGCGCTCCGCCCCATGGAGATAGGCCTCGCGCCGGCTCGATCCCATGGCGATGCGCCTGTCGGCATATTCGGTGGTGACAATCACCCCGTCGACCAACATGCCTGCCACCAGAATCAGCGAAAAGAGCACAACGATGTTCATCGTCACGCCCATCAGGTTGAGAACCGAAATACCGATGAGGAAGCTGCCGGGGATGGCAAGCCCGACAAGCGTGGCATTGCGAATCCCCAGAACCGCCAGCACGACCACCATGACGATGATCACCGCTGCAGCGACATTGTTGCCAAGGTCGCTCAGCATGTTGCGGACATCCTTGGAGTCGTCAAACAGATAGGTCACCTTGACGCCCTCGCCGATCTTTGGCGCTTCCGCATCGATCACGGCACGGGCGGCCTCGACAACATCGATGATGTTGGAGCCGACCCGCTTGCTGACATCCAGAACTATAGCCGGCTCACCATTCACCCGTGACCAGCCCTCAGCCTGCCGGAAGGCACGCCGCACCACAGCGATATCGCCAAAGGTTATGGCCGTGCCATCGCGCGCCTGCACCGGCATTTTCACAAGATCATCGATCGATTCGATGACCCCGGGGACTTTCACCGTCAGACGGCCGCCACCATCATCGATGGCCCCGGCTGTCACCAGCTGGTTGTTGCCGCTGACAAGCCTGATCACCGCCGAGGGATCAAGCCCGTAAGCCTCGATTGCGGCCGCATCCAGAAGGATTTCCAGAACCTCTTCCCGGTCACCGCCAATGGTCACTTCGAGGACACCCTCGAGCGCCTCCACCTTGTCCTTGATCTCGCGTGCCGCGAGAACCATCTCGCGCTCCGACACCGGGCCATAGAGCGCTGCTGTCAGGATCGGAAAGAGTGACAGGTTGACCTCGATGACCTTCGGCTCGTCCGCTTCGCTGGGAAGGTCTGGCCTGGCATCATCCACCGCCTGGCGTACATCATCGAGAATGCGGTCGATATCCTCGCCAGCGTCAAACTCGAGCGACACCGAGGCATACCCTTCGGACGCCACAGATGACATCTTGTCGAGTCCCTGGACGGTCCGCAGATGTTTCTCCAGCGGTTTTGCCAGAAGCCGTTCGGAATCCTCCGGCGAGATGCCGTCATAGCCGACCGACACATAGGCCACCGGAATATCGACATCCGGTGTGGCTTCCTTTGGAATGTCGAGAAACGACACATAGCCGAAGCCGCACAGCACCAGCAGCGCGATGAACACCGCGCCGGTCCGCGAAAAGGCAGCGCTGATCACACCGGTCATGATGCCGGCACCAGCGAGACGCGGACGTCGTCCCCCTTCTCGACAAAGGCCTGTCCGAATGTCAGCAGTCTGGACCCGTCGGCAAGCCCGGACACGAAGACCTGTTCGACACCCGAGCGCACAAGCTCCACCGCCACGACACGGACCGTGCCGCGATCATCGATCTTCGCTGTGAGTGATCCGTCACCCGCCACCGACAGATGCGCCGGCGACATGCCGAACGCCGGTTGGAAACCCACATCGATACTCGCCTCCACCGTCATGCCTGCACGCAGCGCGCGGTCGTCATTCGGGACGCTGACCTCGACATCGAAGGTGCGGGTGGTCGAGCTTGTGATCGAGGCGATTTTCGACACCACCCCCTTGCGAAGCCCGACCCCGGCGACATCGATGCTGACCGGATCGTCGATCGATATCTGGCCGATATTTGTCTGCGGCACGGCAACGATGATCGTCACCTCGGACATGTCGAGGATCGTCGCGGCGGGTGCGCCACCGGCAATCTGCTCGCCAGCCTCGAGATGCATGGTTTCGAGCCAGCCGTCAGACGGCGCCTTGATGGTTGATTTCTTCAGCTGATCGCGAAGGACGGCAAGGTTCGATTTCGCCGTGGCAAGCCGCGCCCGGCTCTGCGAGATTTCGACTTCGGCCCGCAGGTTCTTCGCCAGATCAATCTGCGCCAGCGTCATGCGGGCGTTCTCGAAATTTGCCTTCAGCTGCGCCAGTTCGACCGGCGCGCTGAAATTCTGCGTTGCCAGTTTTTCGGCGATCTCCATGCGTTGCCGCGCCACCTCCAGATTGGCAACGGCAGCAGCGCGCTGTTCGGCATAGGTGCCTGCCGACTGCGCAACAGCGCTGTCATAGGCTGCTGTCGATGCCTCGATCTCGGCCTTTGCCGCCTCGATCCGCGCCGGCAGCGTGTTGGTATCCAGCTGGACCAGCACCGCGCCCTTCTTCACCGCGCCACCTTCGCTTGCCTGCACCTTGCTGGCTGTGCCTCCGATTTCCGCCGACACAGTGATGACCGCCTTTGGCTGGGTCACGCCGCTGGCGCGCACGGTGCGGCGCACGGCGCTGTTCACAACCTCCACGGCAGAAATGATCGGGCTGTCTAGCACAGCGTCACCGGGTGCCGGCGCTCCGTCATCCGCAGCTTCGGGTGTGCTGGCATCAGCCTGCTGCCCACCGCCTGAGGGGGCACCTGAGAATTGTCCGGATGCCATCCAGCCGGCGACGCCGAGCGCCACCAGAACTGCCCAGATATAGGAGGATCTGAATTTCATGAACTAATCGCCAAGCGTGTGTTTCACCTGCGCGTTATATAGTCGCGGTAGGGGTTTTCGACAAGCTCGGGCTCGTGTTTCAGGCATCACAAAATGGCGATAGCCCGCCTATCTGGCGTCGGCAAGAACCAGACTTGCGGCCTTGTTCGCCAGCATCAGGGCCGGTGCGTTGGTGTTGGCCGAGGTGATGTTCGGAAACACCGAGGCGTCGCAGACCCGGATTCCCTCAAGCCCATGCACCTTAAGATGCGGGTCCACCACCGCGCTGCCGGCATCAGGACCCATGCGGCAGGTACCACACAGATGGAACACGGTGCCGCCCCGCGCCCTGAAATCATCAAGGACCTCGTCATCATCCATCTTTTTCAGTGGCGTCAGCGGCGCCTCGGCAAGAATGGTGGACAGCGTCGATGTATCCTGGAGACTCTCGACGAAACGGGCCATCGCCAGTGCCTCGGCGCAGTCATCCTCATGCTGCAGATAATTCGGCCGGATTGCCGGGGCATCCGCGGCATTCGCGCTGGTGATGCTGACAGTGCCCTCGCTCTTCGGGCGGCAGCTGTTGAAGCCGATAATGAACCCGGAAAAAGCATCGGGACGCATCAGCTTGCGCTTGCCCTTGTAGAAACTCTGATAGCTGAGCGGGTTCATATAAAGCTGCATGTCCGGCCGCGCGAGGCCGGGCCGGGTTTTCACAAGACCACCGAACTGGTTGACGCTCAGCGACAGGGGGCCACGCCGTGTCGCCATGTATTGCACACCGGCGGTCAGCCGACCGACCCAGTTTCCAAAGACGTCATTCAGCGTCCTGCGGTTTGCCTTGAAGGTGTAATTGACGCCGAAATGATCCTGCAGATGGCGGCCAACCTCGGGCTGGTCATGCACCATCTCGATCCCAAGCCCACGAAGATGGGATGCATCCCCCACACCGCTGAGCTGCAACAGCTGTGGTGACCCGACAGCCCCGGCGGCCAGCAGGATTTCGCGATGCGCGCGCGCTTCATGGTTCATCCCGCGGTGACGGTAGCGCACGGTGCTTGCGCGCCGTCCCTCGAAGCCGATCGAGGAGACATGTGCGCTGGTGACCACTGTCAGGTTCGGGCGCCGCATTGCCGGCCACAGGAAGGCGGCCGCGCTGGAACAGCGGCGACCATTGCGGGTTGTCGTCAGATAGGCGCTGACGCCGTTGCCTTCGCGAAGCGGCGCGTCACTGCATGGCACCTGTGCCTCGCGGCAGATATCGGCAAAGGACTGGCACAGATCATGATGGTCGGCACTTGTGTCATTGACCTGCATGAAAGGTGCGGTGCTGTCATCAGCCGGTGCCGTTTCGATGCCGTCGAACATGCCGGCGATGTCACGATAGGCCCAGCCATCATTCCCGGCCGCGGCCCAGTCGTCATAATCGCCTGCCTGGCCGCGATGATAGACAAGCGCGTTGATCGAGCTCGATCCACCGAGAAGCTTGCCACGCGGGTGATAGATGTTGCGTCCGTCCAGCTCGGCCTCTGGCTCGGAATGATACATCCAGTTGACCGCCTTCTGATGGAACAGGATGCCATAACCGATCGGCACCTGGACCCAGAAGCGGCGGTCCGACGGCCCGGCCTCGAGAAGCAGAACCTGATGCCGGCCGCTGGCAGTCAGCCGTTCCGCCAGAACGCAGCCGGCAGACCCACCCCCGACAATGATGTAGTCAAACTCTTGCACCCGCCGCTCCCGTCTTCATCGCTGCTATTCTTCTGCGTGACAGGCATTCTCGGATGTTCTCGATTCGTCATTTACCGGCACAGGTGCGGCGTCCAGACGCATGCCAGCAATCAACTCCAGAGCACGCGCACACGAAGCGGACCGCGAAATGCCCAGCCGCGGAACACCACTTCGGAGCCCGGATCAAGGCGCAGACGCGGGAAGCGTTCAAACAGCATCGGCAGCGCCACATCTGCGACGAGGGCTCTTGCAGCAAAGGCCCCGGCACAGAAATGCGGGCCGGCGCCAAAGGCGATCTGCTTGCGGGTGTCGCGCCTTATGTCAAAGCTGTCAGGCGCGTCGAAATGCGCCGGATCACGGTTGGCCGCCCCGAACATCAGGAAGGCGCGCCCGTGCGGCCCGATCTCCACCCCGCCGATGGTGGCGGTGCCGGCCAGGCGGCGCGGTGACATGCCGATCGGGGCCATCCAGCGCACATATTCGTCAAACGCACATTGCCATCCGACATCTCCATTCCGCAGAGCTGCCAGCTGCGCCGGATGCGTCAGCAGGGCCCAGACAGCCCCGGCAATGGCGTCGCGCGGTTCGTTCTGGCCGCCGCTGATAACAAGCTTTGTATTGGCAAGGATCTGGTCACGCGGTGCGCCAGCGCGGTGCAGTACCGAAATCACCGACAGGCCTTCCAGCGTATCGGCATCGGGGGGATGCGTGGTGCAGGCCTCCAGCGTCTGTCCGATGGCGGCATCGAGCGCGGCGACGGCTGCCAGGCAGCGTGCCTCGGTGGCTGCGTCGCCGCCATAGTTCGAAATGCCGTCGATCATCGCCTGTGAGTGGGCATCCATCTCGGCAGCGGTAACGCTGTCCAGCCCGGTGATCAGGCGCAGCGCCTCGCCGGATAACGGCATTGCGTAGTCGGTGCAGAGATCGGCGGCACCTTTTGGTGCAAGATCGTCAAGGATGGCCGCCGCCGCGCCACGGAAGGCCTCGCGCCAGTGACGTGCAACGGTGCGCGGCGATACCGCAGGCTGCATCGCCCGCCGCTGTGTCTGATGGGCGTCTCCGTCACGGCGCATCATGTTCTCGCCCATCAGCCGCGTCATCAAGCCGCCAGGCTGTTCGGAGCTGAAGATGTCGACCCGTTTTTCCCAGATGTCGATGTCATCACGGCGGGTGATGACAATGCCGTCAAGCTGCGGGACATAGGCCACCGGTGCCTCGGCCTGAAGGCGGGCCAGCGTCGGATACGGGTCCCGCCAGAAGGCATCCATGTCGATGTCGAAATGCGGTGCGGCAGTCATCCGGGAATCCTGCCGCCGCCGTTTGTCTGTGTAAAGCGCCGAGGCGCGGTGTCGGATATCAGGCTTGCGGCGCCGGCCTTGCCGACGGGCCACTGGTCAGAATCCTGCCGGCAGCAAGGCCGGCCAACATCGTCATCACAAACAGCACGGCATCACCCGGCATAAGCAGCAGCGAGGAAATCGCTGGCCCCGGGCACAGGCCGCCAATCCCCCAGCCGATCCCGAACAGGCCGGCACCGGTCAGCAGCCTGGCATCGATGCCCTGGTTTGTCGGCAGGCTGAAGCCAGCTTCATAGAGCGGGGCGCCACGGCGGGTGACGATCCGGTGGCCGATGAAATTGGCCACAACACCGCCGCCCATTACAAAGGCAAGCGACGGGTCCCAGACCCCGAACAGGTCAAGAAAGCCGGCAACCTTGGACGGGTTCAGCATGCCTGACAGGGCAAGACCGGCACCAAACAGGGTCCCGATCAGAACAAGTGAAATATGACGCATCATGATCCTGTCCCCTTCAGACAACGTGCCGGACGATATAAACGGTGGTGACCGCGGTCAGCATGAAGGTGCCGACAGCAACAGCCGAGCGCATCGACAATCGTGCAAGCCCGCAGATACCATGACCTGAGGTGCACCCCGATCCGATCGCGGTGCCAAGGCCGACGACAAACCCGGCCACCGGTAGAAGCACTCCAGACGTGTTCGGGACGATCTCGATCGGCCGCCCGAGAAGCTGGATTACCGCAAAGGGCCCGATCAGCATACCGACGACAAACAGCAGCCGCCACGGCACATCCGACTTGTCGGACGGCTGGACGATGCCACCCAGAATGCCGCTGATCCCCATCACACGCCCATGCGACAGCATCAGCAGCAAGGCCGCCAGCCCGATCATCACCCCGCCGATCAGCGAGGCAAACGGTGTGAAATTCACAAAATCGATCACCATGAATTTGTTCCCCTTTTGAAACTCTTGTAATGCAGAAACCGGTCAGGCGCCGCCCTGCGCCTTCGACCAGCCACGCGGGTCGTGAAGAAAGGCCTCGACAGCCGCAAGCGTCGCTTCATCGAAGCTTCCCGCCGCACGGCTTGCCGCCAGCACATCCCACCATGTCGACAGGTAGTGAAGCTTGATTCCTTCATCTGCCAACTGCGATTCGGCATCCTTGAAAATATCGTAATAGAAGATCACGAAGGTGTGGCCGACCTCGGCGCCAGCGGTACGGATGGCCTCGACAAAGCTCAGCTTGCTGCCACCGTCGGTTGCAAGGTCCTCGACCAGAAGCACGCGCTGGCCGTCCCTGATATCGCCTTCGATACGGGCATCACGGCCAAACCCCTTCGGCTTCTTGCGGACATAATGCATCGGCAGACCGGTGCGCTCGGCCAGCCAGGCGGCAAAGGGAATGCCGGCGGTCTCACCGCCAGCGACAGCATCAAGGCTTTCATAGCCGATGTCATTCATGATCACCGTGCGGCCATAATCCATCATCTGCGAGCGCATCCGCGGAAAGGCGATGATCTTGCGACAGTCGATATAGACCGGGCTTTTCATCCCCGATGTCAGGGTAAAGGGCTCGTCGGCGCGGAACAGGACCGCCTCGATCTCGAGAAGCATCCGCGCCACCGAACGGGCGATCGCGGCTTTGTCATAGGTGTGGATCTGGTCTTCGGTCACGGCTGGTCTCGCTTCTGGGCCTGTATCTCTGGCGGGATTTCGGATATCGCGGCCGGATACTAGACAAGCCACGCGCCAATGTCATCCGTGATCCCGGGTCATCCGTGAACCCCGGTCATCCGTGAACCCCGGTCATTCCTGATCCGGTTCGTCCGAAAACAGCCAGCGAAGCGCAAAGCTTGCCACCACCGCCGCGGCCAGCTGCGCAAGGATGAATGGCGGGGCGTCGGCCGGCAGAATTCCGGAGAAACTGTCGGTGAAGGCGCGGGCAAAGGTCACCGCCGGATTGGCAAAGCTTGTCGAGGCGGTGAACCAGTAGGCCGCCGTGATATACAGGCCGACCAGCGTCGGGACCGCCTCGGGCCGCCAGCGCAACCCGCCGAAGATCACCGTCAGCAATCCAAAGGTGGCGGTGAATTCCGAGATCCATTGCGCTGGGCCGCTGCGGATATTCTGCGAGAGCTGCAGCACCGGCATCTCGAACATCACATGCGCCAGCATCGCCCCGCAAATGGCGCCGACAGTCTGTACGAACATGAACCGCGCGGCACGCGGAAACCCGATCTCGCGGCGCAACAGAAAGGCCAGCGTCACCGCCGGGTTGAAATGTGCCCCCGACACCGGCCCGAAAATGGTGATCAGAACATAGAGGATCGCGCCGGTCGGAATGGTGTTGCCAAGAAGGGCGATGGCGAGATTCCCGTCGGCAAGCCGTTCCGCCATGATGCCGGAGCCGATGACCGTTGCCAGAAGAAGCAAGGTGCCAAAAAATTCGGCGACAAGCTGCCGTGATGTTGAAGAGGCGATCAAAATCAATCTCCGATCCTGTGCGACTGCCGCGTTGCCATGCGCTACTGGCCGGACGACTGCGGCTGCGGTGATCTGCGCGGCAGTGCAAATGTCACCGCCATGCACACCACCAGCATCATCAGCGAGCCTGCAATGCATCCTGCCAGACCACCAATCTGGTACAACAGGCCGGACAGCAGCGTTCCCATCAACCGTCCGGCAGCATTTGCAGCATAGTAGAAACCGACATCCTCGGCAGCCTTCCTCGATCCGGCGTAGGCCAGGATGAGATAGGAATGCAATGACGAATTCACCGCAAAGGGAACACCAAAGACCAGCAGGCTGGTGATCACCACGGCCACCATCGAGACCGGAAGGCTGTCAGGAGCGTGAAGCGCCCACAGCAGGATTGCCGGAATGACCGTCAGGATCACCGCCCACACCCGCGCAGCCGGCACCTCGCGGTGAAGTCCGTCAGGGCTTCGCGGCACCAGCGACGGCGCGACAGCCTGAATGCCGCCATAGGCAATGGTCCAGGCGGCAAGGAACCCGCCAACTTCCCAGAAATCCCATCCTGCCGAATAGAGAAACACCGGCACCCCCACAACAAACCACACGTCGCGCGCGCCAAACATGAAGACCCGCGCACCAGCCAGAACATTCACGCCGCGCGATTTGCTGAACAGCTCGCTGACCGACTTCGACGAGGCGGAGACACCAAGACCGGCAGGAAGGGCCAGAACGCACGCCACCAGAACCGCTGCCAGCAAGGCTGCCAGCAGCCAGAGGGCCGCTGTGAACCCGACGGTGTTCAGCAGCAGGCCGCCAACAAAGAACCCGACCCCCTTGGTGGCATTTTTCGACCCGGTGAACCAGGCAACCCAGCTGAACAGCTGATTGTTGCCATCGACTGATGTGATCTTGATCGCCGATTTCGAGGCGGTCTTTGTAATGTCCTTGGCAACGCCGGCGACCCCCTGTGCCGCGACCACCCATGCCACTGACATCAACGGTCCCCAGTCAGGGTCCAGCGCTGACAGAAACAGCAGGCCGCAAATCTGCAGACCAAGACCGGAGGCCAGCATGCGGCGAATGCCGAAACGCGACGCCAGCCAGCCGCCACCAAGATTGGCAAGGATGCCGGCAGCCTCATACAGCAGGAAGAGAAAGGCGAGGGTGAAGGGGGAATAACCAAGCCGGAAGAAGTGGAACAGCACCAGCATCCGAAGGGCCCCGTCGGTCAGGGTGAACCCCCAATAGGATCCTGTGATAATCAGGTAATTTCGCATCTCGGCCCTGGCACAGTCTGCCCACAAATTCACCCGCTGAGCATAAGCCCTTTGCGGACCATCTCACAGGCTTTCCTGAAGGTGTTCCTGACGCCGTTGCTAGAGGCCTTCGGCGATCAGCTTGTTCGCCAGATCAATCATACGGCAGGAATATCCCATCTCATTGTCATACCAGGCATAGACTTTCAGGAGCGTGCCGTCGGTCACCATCGTGCTCGGCGCATCCACAATCGCGCTGCGGCAATCCTGCGCATAGTCTGCAGAGACAAGCGGCCGGTGCTCGATCCCCAGAATGCCGGCAAGGGGGCCGGAAGCTGCCTCTTCGAACAGGCGGTTAACCTCGTCGGCACTGGTCTCGCGTTGCAGTTCGAACACGCAATCGGTCATGCTGGCGTTCAGGACCGGCACCCTTACAGCATGGCCATTCAGCTTGCCGACAAGCTCGGGGAAGATCAGCCCGATGGCGGTCGCGCTTCCGGTCGTTGTCGGCTGAAGCGACAGCAACGCCGAACGCGCGCGGCGCAGATCCTTGTGCGGCGCATCAACCACAAGATTGGTATTCGTCGGATCATGGATTGTGGTGATCTGGCCATGCCGGATGCCAATCGCCTCATGCACCACCTTGACCACCGGCGCAAGGCAGTTTGTCGTGCAGGATGCCGCCGTCACAATCGGATGAGCGTCGCGGTCATACATATGGTCATTCACACCCATGACCACATTCAGAACGCCCGGGTCTTTCACCGGCGCTGCCACGATGACACGTTTCACCCCGCGGTCGAAATAGGGCGCAAGCTGTTCAACCGTGCGGAATTTGCCGGTGCATTCGAGGACGATGTCACATCCAAGATCACCCCAGGGCACATCGCCGGGGCTGGATTCTGCGGAAAACCCGATCTTCCTGCCATCAATATCGAGGGTGCTGTCATCCCCGGTGC
>NTKV01000058.1 GCA_002457745.1 SAR116 cluster bacterium MED-G06
CTGCGGTGCCGTGTGGGTGTCGTGTTTCAGGTCTGGTTTGTTTTTGCGCATGCGCGATTTCAATATAAAAAACAATATGATAATCAAGGATTCAGGACGTGGCGCCGATGGCTTCTTCTCGACGATCAACGACAATCCGCGTGAGGCATCGTTCAACTATGGTTTCGAATCTTCGAACAATGAAGCCTTCACACGCGAGCGTGCTGCCAAGCAGGCCCGTCTCGGGATCAACCAGACTTTCCAAAGTGAAGCCTTGTGCCGGCATGGTCATGATGTCAGCTTCCTGACCCCGGATAGCTGCACCGACAACATCACGGTCGCCTATGCCTGGATTGATGGGGACTACGACAGTACCTCGGACACGCTGGTGATTGTCGGCGGTACGGAGACCGAGGACGGTCTGCAGACCCTCTACACCGACATTCCCTTCACTGACAATATGACCGCGCGATGGGATTCGCGAACCGGTGTCATGACCTTTCGTCGTGCCGATAACGGGACGGTTCCGAATGAGCAGTGGGAGCTGGCGATGAATGCTGTCGGCTTCAAGCCGCAGAGCAACAACTATCTGACGAACAAACTTTTGAAATTCAGCCTTGGCCGGTTGTCATTCGAAATCGACGGCGTCGACCATTTCTACAATTTCAGAAGTCCGCGCGCGGCAGATTTTGGGGCGGCGCAGGCTGCGGCCAGCTCATCCGCCAACATGTTCTGTGGCATTCAGGGGTATCTGGCGACGGTAACCTCCCCTGAGGAAAACGCCTTTCTTGCAGATCGCTTCATCAACGCTGATGGCACCTGGCCACGCGGGTATCTTGGCGGCTTTGACAATGATACCAGCAACAGTGTCCACCATTGGCAGTGGGCCGCACCGGCACCCGAAGCTGGCCAGCGCTTCTGGTGGGGTCTTGGAACCGATGGCAGGCCCATTCGCGAGAACAACACAAATGCTGGCGTGGTGGAAAATGACGCGGATAACTGGGAATCGGTTCGCGTTGACCTGACCCCCGGGGATGAGGATCACAGTGACCTCAAGCGTCACCAGATCAACACCACCGCACCGATTTCCCTGCGGTTCAGCAACTGGTCAGCCGGTGACGAAGAATCGACCGGAACAAAAACCTCATGCGGGTCGTCAAACAGCACAGATTGCGAGCCGAACAATTCCGGAAACCGGGAGCGGTGGGTGCAGATTACGGGCGGTGACGGTCATGGGCTCTGGAACGATATGTCAGAAGACAAGACATGCACGTCCCCCACAGACAGATACGCCGTCTGCGGGTATTACGAGGAGTGGAGCTCCGACAATGCCAGCGTCAGGCTTGTCGACGAGGTCAATCTGGATCTCAGCAAATATCGCGAATTCTGCAACACCGACTGATCTGCCTGTCTAGACTGCCGGAAAACCGCCCTCCGGCACCGGCATGCCGTCCGCATCACAAGGCATCGCTGTAACGCTGACCGCTGCATCCACTGGAAGATCGGTATAGAGATGCGGGAACAGATCGCCACCTCGTGACGGTTCCCATTTGATGTCCAGCGCCGTGCTGTCGATCGTCACCAGAACCAGATCCTTGCGACCGTGGAAGTGCTTGCGCGCCGTCTCGGCGAGCTGTGCGGCGGTGGAGAAATGGATATAGCCGTCCTGGATATCGATTTCTGCACCAGTAAAGACGCCGAGCTGCTCGGCCTCTCGCCACATGGCGGTATCACAAATCTTGTAGATCAGTGTCATCAGCCCCTCGATGTCTTGAGAAAATCGGCGATCTCGGCAATCAGGCCGGATCGGGATTCTTCGGGTCGTTCTTCTGGCGTGCCGACGCCCCAGATCGGGGCCGGCCATGCCGCGTCACCCAGATGCCGCGCCACCACATGAACGTGAAGCTGCGCGACAACATTACCGATGGCGGCGGTGTTGATCTTGTCTGCGGCAAATCGGGTCTTCATCCAGACCCCGAGGTCAGTCGCCAGGTCCAGGAGTGCGACACGGTCCGTGGCTTCAAGGTCATGAAGCTCGCTGACGCCATCCTGTTCCGGAACCAGCACAATCCATACAAAGCGCGCGTCATCTGCAAGCCTCACCTGGACGCCGTCTGTCGTGGTGATCAGGTGCGAGCTTGTCTCCAGCCGCTCATCCAACGCGAACCCCACCTTATCCTCCGATGATTTCGGCGATGGCGGATCCGCATTCCACTGTGCTTGCCTTGCCACCAAGGTCGCCGGTGCGAAGCGACGCGTCTGACAGGGCGGTGTCGATGGCGTCGGTCATCGCTGTGGCGGCTTCATTGAAGCCAAGATGCTCCAGCATCATGGCACCGGCCCAGATTTGTCCGATCGGGTTGGCAATGCCCTTGCCGGCGATGTCGGGAGCGGACCCGTGAACAGGTTCGAACAGTGACGGGAAATCACCACTCGGGTTGATATTGCCCGAAGGCGCCACCCCGATCGTGCCGGTACAGGCCGGGCCAAGGTCGGAAAGAATGTCGCCAAACAGGTTGCTGGCGACAACAACATCGAACCAGTCGGGGTGGAGCACGAAATTCGCTGTCAGGATATCGATATGGTACTGATCGACATCAATCTCCGGATAGGATTTCGCCATGTCGGCAACGCGCTCATCCCAATAGGGCATGGTGATCGAGATGCCATTCGATTTGGTTGCCGATGTCAGATGTTTTTTCGGGCGGCTTTGCGCCAGCTCAAAGGCGAATTTCAGCACCCTGTCAACACCGATGCGGCTCATCACTGTTTCCTGAACCACGAATTCACGATCGGTACCGGCAAACATCCTGCCGCCGATCGAGGAATATTCCCCCTCGGTATTCTCGCGGACGATATAGAAATCGATGTCTCCGGGAACGCGGTTGGCGAGGGGAGAGGGAACCCCGGGAAGCAGGCGCACAGGCCGCAAATTGACATACTGGTCGAACTCACGGCGGAATTTGATCAGCGATCCCCACAGCGAGACATGGTCGGGGATTTTTTCTGGCCACCCGACAGCGCCGAAAAAGATCGCATCATGACCGCCAATCTGCTGCTTCCAGTCTTCGGGCAGCATATCGCCATGTTTGGCGTAATAGTCATAGCTGGCAAAATCGAAATGGTCGAAATGCAGATTGATGTCGAAGCGTTTGGCGACGGCCTCAAGGCTGCGCAGACCTTCGGGTATCACTTCGGTGCCAATACCGTCACCGGCGATAACCGCGATGTTGAACCTGTTTTTTGTCATGATCGTTGTCATCCTGTGCAGAATTCCGATTGGCGAGGCCGTATTTCTAGAACGGCATTGGATGTGCCTTGTGGGTCTGTTCAATCATATTCATCACATCGTCGCTGAGCGTGATATTGGCCGAGCCGATGGCGGTTTCCAGCTGTGGCAGGGTGGTGGCGCCGAAAATCACCGAGGCCATGAAGGGCCGGGTCATCGCCCAGGCAAGCGACATCTGCGTGATATCAAGGTCAAACTCGTCAGCCACCTGCTGATAGGCGGCGATTGCCGGCCAGACCCGCGGCGTGACCCGTCCACCAAGATCAGCCCCGATGCTTTTTCGCGATCCCGGCGGGGTGACCGTCCCCCCGTTGTATTTTCCGGTCAGCAGGCCACAAGCCAGCGGTGAGAAAGACAGCAGGCCGACATCCTCATTATGGGAAAGTTCGGCAAGGTCGGTGTCGAACAATCGGCAGAGAAGGCTGTATTCATTCTGTGTGGACACCATCCGCGGCAATCCGTGGTCCTCGGAAATGCGAAGCCATTGCGCGGTGCCCCAGGCGCTTTCGTTCGACAATCCGACATGGCGGATTTTCCCTTCGCGCTGGAATCCGTCAAGGCAGGTCAGGATCTCGTGCATGTCCGCAAGCGTTGCTTCACGATTCTGTCCGGTCGGATCGTAGTGCCAGTTCTTGCGGAACATGTATGAGCCACGGTTCGGCCAGTGGAGCTGGTACAGGTCGATATAATCAGTCTGCAGTGAGCGGAGCGAGGTTTCGAGTGCAGCACGGATTGTCGCCGGTGAAATCGGCGCGCCGTCCCGCACATTCATATAGCCTTCGCCAGCCACCTTGGTGGCGATGACAACCTCGTCGCGGCGGCCGGACGAAGCCACCCATTCGCCGATGACCCGCTCGGTATTTCCCTGTGTTTCCTTGGACAGCGGAGTGGTTGGATACATTTCGGCGGTATCGATGAAATTGATTCCATGGTCCAGCGCCATATCGATCTGCGCATGGCCTTCTGCCGTGCTGTTCTGTGTTCCCCAGGTCATTGAGCCGAGGCAAAGCGCACTGACCTTCAGGTCGGTTTTTCCAAGAGTGTTGTAACGCAAGATCAATGTCTCCTGATTGCGCAAGGGGGGGGCTGGGGGTCACCCCCGTGTGAAGGTGAATTCAGTGATCTGTTGGTACCGGTCGCCCGGCATCAGGTCAATCGATGGAAAGGCCGCCTGATGCGGGGCGTTGGGCCAGAATTGTGGCTCAAGGCACAGGCCGGTGAACGGGCCGCAGGGCGTACCGTCAAGGCTGATGCCGCCATCCCCGAGGTTTTGGCCGGTATAGAGCTGGAGACCCGGTTCGGTTGTCGACAGCTGCATCGAGATGCCGGAGTGCGGTGAGTCAAGGTGGGCCACCCGGGTCAGGTCGCGGCGATCACGGGCGAGGCAGAAATTATGGTCATAGCTTTCCCCGACCGGTCTGCGGTTGCGAAAATCGAACCGTGTCCCTTCAACAGGTTCAATCGGTCCCAATGGCAGGCTATCAGGAGCACAGGGCAGATAGTGATCGGCATCGATGCTGAGGAAATGTGCCCGGACATCGCCGGTGTCATCAAGGCGGAAATAGCTGTGGTGGCCCAGATTGACCAAGGTTGGTGCGTCGGTTGTTGCCGTCAGTTCAACCCTGAGGGCAGGGCCGTCATCTCGCGCCACGATGCTGTAGCGGCACCCTGCCTGCACTGTGCCCGGGAAGCCCATGCTGCCATCCGGGTCGGTCAGGGTCAGCAGCACCGTGTCATGTTGATGTTCGGTGATCTGCCATGCCTTCAGCCCGAAGCCGTGATGCCCGCCATGAAGCATGTGACGACCATCCTGGTTCACATCAAGGCTGTATGCGGTGCCGTCGATCACGGCTGTGCCGCCGCCGATCCGGTTGATCACACGACCGGCGGTGGCCCCATGATGCTGCCCATGATCGATATAATCCTGCAATGTGGTGAAGCCGAGTACCAGCGGATGGGGATGACCGTCGAGCCGAAGGTCCTGCACCGAAGCACCCCAGTTGATGATGCTGGCATGCAGTCCGAAGGCGCTGATTTCACTTGTGACAATCTGTTCCGATTGCGATGTGGTGCCGAACGGACGGCCAATCATTGACATAACCTCATCAAATCACCTTAATTCCAAATTAAGGATGTTGAAACCGGGGTTTAGTCCCTATATAGCTGACATACGAAGTTTTTGTCTGTACCCCGCAGGTGCCCGTGGGTCGCAGCTAAGTTGCTGGGAAGGGCCATGCGTGTAGCAGTTATTGGGTCAGGCATTTCAGGTCTGTCATCCGCCTATTTTCTGAACCGGAATTTCGATGTGCATCTGTTCGAGCGGGACCACCGTATCGGCGGGCACAGTCACACGGTCGACGCCGATTTCAATGGTGTCAAAGTGCCTGTGGATACCGGATTCATTGTCTATAATCCACTCAACTATCCGAACCTTGTGTCGATGTTTGCGCATCTGGATGTGCCATGGATCGAGACAGATATGAGCTTTGCCGTATCGCTTCGCGAGGGCGGCTGCGAATATGAGGGCTCGCTTTCGGGCTTCGTGGCGCAGCCTGGCAACCTCCTGCGGTCACGATACTGGACGATGCTGTCGAATCTGGTGCGGTTCTATCGTACAGGTTACCGCGCCGCCTTTGACGGGCCTGCCGATGAATCGCTTGCGCAGTTCCTGAACCGTGAAGGCTATGCCACAGCCTTTGTCGAGGACCACCTGCTCCCCATGGGGGCGGCTATCTGGTCCTGTTCAGCGCATACGATGCTGGATTATCCGGTGCGCTCGCTGCTGCAATTCATGGAAAACCACAAGCTGCTGAATTTCATCGACCGGCCGAAATGGCGAACGGTGAAAGGCGGTTCGCGCGAATATGTCAGACGTATTGCCGATGCGCTGGGTGGCGAGGATGGCGACCGGATTCACCTTGGTACACACATCACCGGGCTGCGCCGTGAGCAGGGCGGGGTGATCCTGTCGATCGCCGGCGAGGGGGATGTCTGGTTTGACAAGGTGGTGATGGCGGCGCATGCCGACCAGTCGCTGGCGATGATCAGCGATGCCACAGCTGCCGAGCATGACATTCTGTCGAGCTTCCGCTTTCAGCCGAACCGCGCGGTGCTGCATTCCGATCCAAGCCTGATGCCGAAACGGCGTGGGGCCTGGGGCGCCTGGAATTATATTGGCGGTGACGGTGTCGATGAATCATTGTGCCTGACCTATTGGATGAACAAATTGCAATCGATCGACAATGCCTATCCGTTGTTCGAGACGTTGAACCCGCATCGCGAACCTGATCCGGCGCTTGTCCATGGCAGCTACAGTTACGACCACCCGATGTTTGACGAGCGTGCGGTCCTGGCACAGGGCCGGCTTGCCAACATTCAGGGCACTGGCGACCTGTTTTATGCTGGTGCCTGGACCGGGCATGGCTTCCATGAAGACGGTCTGAAATCGGGGATTGCCATCGCGCGCACCCTTGGTGTTGAGATCCCCTGGCAGACAGCTGTGGAGCCCTATCTTCAGCCGCCAAGTGATGATCGCGAGACTGCGTGATGTCCTCTGCCTGCCAGCTGGTGCGTTCGAAGATCGACCATACGCGCCATGGCACGCCGTCCCATTTCCTGTCACGCCGCGGTCTGTCTGTCTGGATTGATCTCGACCGGCTTGACGAGGCTGATGCGCAATCCGCCTTGTTTTCAGTAGACAGCTTCAACCTGCTGTCGTTTCGCCAGGCGGATTACGGTCCCAATTTCCGCAGCAAGGGGGCGATCACCCCGCTTGCCGACCATGCCCGCGCGTTGGCGCGCGACATCCTACCCGATGTCGAGATGGCCAGCGTCCATCTGCTGACCTTTCCGCGGATTCTGGGCGTCGCCTTCAATCCGGTGTCGGTCTATGTGCTTCGCACCGCGGATGGCGAGAGCCGGGTGGTGATTTATGAGGTGCGGAATACTTTTGGCGACATGCATTCCTATGTCGGCGAGGTGCGCGGTGACGAAGCTGTCCTGTCAGCACAGAAGATTTTCCATGTCTCGCCCTTCTTCGCGGTGGAAGGGGACTACCGGCTGCGCATGCAGGTCGATCCAGCGGATGACCTTGTGCGCGTTCTGATGCGCTACAGCGTGGACGGCACGGCGAGGTTGACCGCAACATTGCGTGGAACGCGCGAAACGCTTAATAATTCATCTGTGGTGCGGTCGATTGTCGCAACGCGGCAATGGCCGCTGCGCCCATTGGTTTCGATCCATGTCGAAGCGGTCCGGTTATGGATGAAACGAGTTCCGTTTCACTCACGGCCACAACCGCCGCAGGCCTGGTCGCAGGCGCATCATGCCGGATCCGGGCCGCTGGGCACCGGACCGGAAGGCAGGCAAGAGGGTTAGAATGGCCGGGTTTATTGAACGACGTAAGATGGATCTCCTTTGTGCGATCTTTTCGGGGCTGCAGTTCGGGACTTTGACCGTCAGCCTGCCGGATGGCACCAGCCGGTCCTTCCGCGGTGAGCGGTCTGGTCCGGATGCCGATCTGTCGATCCTCAGCATGAACGCCGTTTCGCGGATGCTGAATGACGGCAAGATGGGGTTCTGCGAAGCGGTGATGGATGGCGAGGTCGAAAGCCGTTCAATGGCCGATCTGATCCAGCTGGCGGTCATGCATGACGAGATATTGACCCCGAAAATGGCGGCAAGCATATGGCGCCGCATCAGCCTGCGTCTGTTCCACGGGTTTCGCCGCAACAGCAAGTCGGGGTCGGCGCGCAACATCGCCTATCACTATGATCTTGGGAACGAGTTCTACGCTGCCTGGCTGGACAGCACGATGACCTATTCATCGGCAGTATATGACAGCGAGAATGATGATCTGTCGACGGCGCAGACCAACAAATATCGCAATCTTGCCGAGCTTGCCGACATCCAGCCAGGGGACCACGTCCTCGAGATCGGGTGCGGCTGGGGTGGTTTCGCCAAATACGCCATCGAGGAGCGCGGCGCGCGGGTGACCGGCATCACCATCTCGAAGGAGCAGCATGATTTTGCAACGCAGCGTCTCGCCGATGCCGGGCTTGCCGACCGCGCCGAGGTCCGGCTGGTGGATTATCGCGATCTGCAGGGCCGGTTCGACAAGATTGTCTCGATCGAGATGTTCGAGGCGGTGGGTCAGGCCTATTGGGGCACCTATTTTTCGGCGGTGTCATCGCTTCTGAAGGATGGAGGACGAGCCGCGCTGCAGTCGATCACCATCGAAGAAAACGCGTTTGAGGAATATCGCCGCGACCCTGATTTCATCCAGCGCTATATCTTCCCTGGCGGCATGCTGCCTTCGATGCCTCGGCTTGAACAGCCGGTGGCAGATGCAGGCCTGAAGCTGGTCGAGGCCAATGGGTTCGGCCTTCATTACGCCCGTACCCTTGCCGAATGGCGCGAACGGTTCCAGGCTGCCTGGCCGCGTCTTGCCACCGAGAAATTCGATATGCGTTTCAAGCGGATGTGGGAGCTGTATCTGTCCTATTGCGAGGGGGGATTCCGCGCCGGCATGATCGATGTGAAGCAGATGCTTCTCGTGCATGACCGGCGGACCGGCTGATGGCGGCGTCGCTGACCATTCCGCGGTTCGAGCCGGAGGTCTATTTCGCACAGCGGCTGGAAGCCTATGGGGTTTTTGTCGACAGGTTCGGCACCATCCGGCGCCAGTTCAATGTCGCCGTGAAGGGAACCCGCACCAGTGACGGCTTCATCCTCGACGAGGATTTTCTCTATGACGATGGTGAGACCGAGACGCGCCGCTGGGTGGTGACCGCGCTTGGCGAGGGGCGGTATCGCGGCGAATGCGCCGAGGTGATTGGCCACGCGGTCGGCAAATGCTCTGACAACATGCTCAGCTGGCGTTACGGGTTCCGGCTCGACATGTATGGGCGCAAGGTCGCGGTCCGCTTTGATGATGTGATGGTGCTGCAGGCTGGCGGGGTGATGGTCAACCGCGCCACCGTGTCGAAAGCCGGAATCCGGCTTGGCGAGGTGTTGCTTACCTTCCGGCCGGTCTGACGCGGAACAGCCGCAGCACCGGACGCAGCATGCCGCCAATCAGGGGCAGTCTTGCCAGAAGTTGGCTGGCGCTGTCCCAATGGTCGATATGCAGGCTGACAAGGCCGTCAGACCCGACATGAATCTCGCTCATCCCCTCAAGATCGAGGCTGGTATGCGGCCATCCCTTGATTCTGCCGCTCATCCGCCAGCGAAGATAGGCCCGGTCGCCCGCGCCGTCCGCGGGCCGGGCGATGTCGATGATGTGAAATCGCGGTGCTTCGCAGGTTGCGAACATATGGTCGAAGATGGCTCGAAAGCCTTCGCGGCCATGGACATCGTTGAACGGATCTGTAAAGCGGATCTCCGGCGATACTGTTGCCATCAGGCTGGCCATATTGTCAGGCGAGAGCGCGGCAAAGGCCTCGGCATAGCGGGTGATGATATCAGGCTTGGTCATGGGCGGTCTGGGTGTGTCAGGTCACGGTTGCGGGTGGCCGGTACGGCTCCCGACAAGGCGAAAGAAGGTGCGGTCCGGAAGCCAGCGAAGCAAGCCCATCTTGCGGGTGAAGGATGTCGGGAACTGGATCAGGAAATTGCGCGTCTCCAGACCGGACATGATCTCGCGGGCCGCTGTCTCGGCGCTCATCAGTCCAGGCATTTCATAGTCATTGACGGCTGTGGACTCGGTTTCGACAAAGCCGGGGCAGATCACCTTCACATCAATGCCGCGCGGCGCCAGATCGAATGTCAGGGATTCCGCCAGCGAGATCAGTGCCGCTTTCGTCGGGCCATAGGCCGCAGCTTTCGGCAGGCCGCGCCACCCGGCCACCGATGATACGACGGCGATCTGGCCGCTGCCATGCGCCAGCATACCCTCGACCAGCGCCGGAAGGGCATTGACCACCCCCATGTAGTTGACGTCCATGTGGCGGGCATAGACCGCCGGATCGATCTTCGTGCCGTCCTGTGGCTCATACATGCCGGCATTCAGGATGGCGCTGTCAATCGGCCCCTGCGCATCACGGGCCGCGCCAATGGCTGTTGCAAGGGCCGCAGCGTCGGTCACGTCGCAGGCTGCAGTCAAAAGCGTCCCACGGCCGGTCTTCAATGATTTCAGCCTGTCCTCGCGACGCGCGACGGCGGTCACGGTCTCGCCACGCGCCAGCAAGGCCTCAGCCAGCGCTGCGCCGATTCCCGAACTTGCGCCGGTGATGAAATAATGCGCCATGACCCCTGATCCTGACCTGTGCTGGCCAGAACGCCGGCCTTGTCCAGAAGTAGGTGCGCCAGGGGATCTTTTGAAGGGGCGGTAAGCGTGCAGAGGCGATTGACCTTGTCCTCTCCGCCGATAGGATGCCGGTATGGTGGAGGTACCCATGTGGTCTGAGGAAGACAGCCGGTCTTGTCGAGATGCAGGTCGCAGCGCTCGATCATCTGGCAGCGGTCGCACCAGGCCTGCCGGTGCCGCGGGTCATCCGCCGACAGGACGGCGCCGGCAACGGAACTGGCGGGCTATGTCAGCAACAGGATGCGGGATCACCGGATCCTGATCGGCACGGACGGCCCGTATGACAATGTTCTGAAGATCCGTCCGCCGCTGACAATCGAGGCCGTCGATTGCGACCTTCTGCTGTCGGTTCTTGCCGAGGTTCTGCGCGAGACATCCTCATTTAATTAAATAAAATTAATATATTATATAATTCACCATGATGAAGAAAAGGTTGTCGCCCCCTTTCATCTGATGTAGGAATTTAGGATGTCGGGACAGTTTGTCGCATGCTGCGGCTGGCTATCCGATCCTGACATTGCAGTGCGAACCGGGGCGTGCCCCCTCTATCTGTTTCGTTCCCAGTTTCGTTCCGGGATGCACGAATAACGCATCTTATGAAAGGAACGAGACATGGAAACAATTACCCACTTTGTCGGCACAGTGAATGGCATCGTATGGGGCGTCCCCATGCTGATCCTGATCCTTGGTGCCGGCCTATTCCTGACGGTTGGTCTTCGGTTCTTGTCGATCATGAAGATCCCGTTCGGTTTTTCCCTGTTGTGGAAAGGCCGGATCCCCGGTGACGACGCCGGCGACATCACGCCCTTCAACGCGCTGATGACATCATTATCGGCGACCATCGGCACCGGCAATATCGCCGGTGTTGCCACTGCCATATTCCTTGGCGGTCCCGGCGCCGTGTTCTGGATGTGGATGACGGCGCTTGTCGGCATGGCCACGAAATATGCCGAGGCGGTCTGTGCTGTCCGGTTCCGGGAGACTGACGAGAACGGAAATTTTGTCGGCGGACCCATGTATTACATCCAGAATGGCATGGGGTCGAACTGGCGATGGCTTGCTGCCACCTTTGCGCTGTTTGCCGGTATTGCCGGTTTCGGTATTGGCAATATGGTGCAATCCAATTCGATTGCCGATGCGCTGCATTCCAACTTCGCCATTCCGCATCTCTATACTGGCATCATCGTGGCGCTTCTTGTCGGCGCGGTTCTGTTGGGTGGTATCCAGCGGATCTCCGAGGTGGCTGGCAGGCTGGTGCCATTGATGGCGGCGCTCTACATCCTGGCATCCCTCGTGGTGCTGGTGATCAATGCCGGCGCCATTCCGAGTGCATTCGGGCTGATCTTCACCCATGCCTTTTCGCCAGCAGCTGCCACCGGTGGTTTTGCCGGTGCGGCGGTCTGGGCGGCGATCCGCTTTGGTGTGGCACGTGGTGTGTTCTCGAACGAGGCGGGCCTTGGCTCGGCTCCGATCGCCCATGCCGCGGCCAAGACAAAAGGGCCGGTCAGCCAGGGTCTGGTCGCTATGCTTGGCACCTTTATCGATACGATCATCGTCTGTAGCTTTACGGCGCTGGCGATCCTGTCGACGGGTGTCTGGACAAGCGGAAAGACCGGTGCGGCGCTCACTTCGGCAGCGTTTGAAGCCTCGCTGCCAGATTTTGGCGGGCCGATCATCGCCATTTCACTGTCGGTCTTTGCGTTCACCACAATTATCGGATGGTCCTACTATTCCGAACGTTCGCTCCAGTATCTGTTCGGCACCGGCATCATCAGACCGTTCCGCGCGGCCTGGTCGTTGGCGGTGATCCTCGGGTCAACGGTGAAGCTTGGCTTTATCTGGCTTCTTGCCGACACGCTGAACGCCCTGATGGCCATTCCGAACCTGATCGCGCTCATTGTGCTGTCACCGATCGTGTTTGGCATTACCAAGGAGTTCTTCGATACGCGCGGCAAATCGGAGAACAACCCGTTCTAGCCACGGGCCGACGGGCACCGAACACAAACTTCATGGCGAAGGCGGCGATTGTGCCGCCTTCGCCCACCTGCTAAGGCTGGCCGGGTAACGATGAGTTGTAACCTGTCATGCCTGTCCCGCGTATCGCCCTACCGCTGATTTCCGAAGACCCGCTGCATATCTCGGTTACCCGAGGTGGCGCGGAAGAAAGCTGTCATGCTGTCGATGTGGCCCTGTGCGATGCAGACGGGGCTGTGCTTGTCGGGCTTGGCGATGTTGAAAGGCAGGTGTTTCCGCGCTCGGCAATGAAGCCGCTGCAGGCCATTGCCATAGCCGAGGCCTGGGACGGTATGGCCGCCGAGCGTCGTCTGACCCCCGCTGAGTTCTCGATGATCTGCGGAAGCCATAACGGCCAGCCGGAGCATGTCGCGGCGGTGGAGGGCTTGCTGGCGAAATTCGGGCTGGATGCCGGTCTTCTGACCTGTGGCCAGCAATGGTCAAGCGACCGGCCGACAATGGTGGACCAGGCCCGCAGCCTCGACCAGCCCACCCGTATCCACAACAAC
Organism: SAR116 cluster bacterium MED-G06; assembly: GCA_002457745.1. GTDB lineage: Bacteria > Pseudomonadota > Alphaproteobacteria > Puniceispirillales > Puniceispirillaceae > UBA8309. Next base: position 13,097 of record NTKV01000058.1, read on the forward strand.
TGTAGCGGCAAACATGCCGGCATGCTGGCGCTGTCCACAGTGATCGGGGCCGGACAGCACGGATATGCGGCCATAACCCACCCGGTTCAGCAGACCATCATTGGCACGCTGGAGGCGATGGTAGGGCTGGATCTGATGGCGTTTCCGCATGGTATCGACGGCTGTGGGGCACCGGCGCTGAGCGCGCCGCTCGGCAACTGGGCGCGAGGGTTTGCGCTGTTTGCTGGGGGAGGGGAGCTTCCCGCAGGTCGCACTGCTGCCTGCGCGCGTGTCCGCGACGGTATTGCGGCAGCGCCGCGGCTGATTGCTGGCGACCGGCGGCTTTGCACGGCGCTGGCGTCTGGGTTTGGCGAACGCATGACCGCAAAGATCGGTGCCGAGGGTGTTTATGGCTGCGCGTTTCACGAATTCGGCCTTGGCGCGATGGTGA
>NTKV01000059.1 GCA_002457745.1 SAR116 cluster bacterium MED-G06
CTGTTCCGGATTTCCTTCTCCGGCGAGCTTGCCTATGAGATCGCCGTACCATCGCGCTATGGCGATGCGATGATCCGCGCGCTGATGGAAGCCGGCGAGCCCTTCGACATCACCCCCTATGGCACCGAGGCGCTTGGCGTCATGCGGATCGAAAAGGGACATGTCACTGGCAATGAGCTGAACGGCACGATCACCGCGCGCAACCTTGGTATGGCGCGGATGGTGTCGTCGAAGAAGGACAGCATCGGCGCGGTGTTGGCCGGGCGCGAGGCGCTGGTTGCCGAAGACGGGCTGTGCCTTGTCGGCTTGCGTGCCCTTGATGACGGGCAGGTGATTGCCGGATCACACCTGTTTGATGCCGACGGTCCTGTCGATGCCGCGCATGATCGTGGCTATGTGACCTCGGCGGCCTATTCACCGCATATCAGTGCGTCGATCGGGCTTGGCTTCCTTGTTCGCGGGGCCGAACGGCATGGCCAGATCATCCGGTCGATGAACCCGCTTGAAGGGCGCTCGGCCCGCGTTGAGATCTGCAGCCCGCATTTCATTGATCCAGAAGGGGAGCGTCTTCGTGATTAGGCTGGAGCCCACCACCGCGCTTGGCAACAAGACGCCCTATGACAAGACCATCGGCGGCATCCGCATTGCCGAGATCGCGGCACCTGTTCTCGCTTCGCTGGCCATGCGTCAGGGCAAGGCGACAGGGTTCAGGCGCGCTGCCACCGGCACCTTGAAGACGGCGCTTCCCGGCGCGGGGAAAAGCAGCGGCAATGCCGCCTGCCGGGTGATCTGGATGGGGCCCGACCAATATCTTGTCGAGGGGATGACAGGGGCCGAGCTTGGCGCTGCCTTCGGCGCACATGCCGCCGTCACCGACCAGGGGGATGCCTGGGCCGGGTTCGATATCAGCGGTGCGGAATGTGTCGCCATGCTGGAGAGGCTGAGCAGCGCCGACAGCCGCCGCATGGCAGCGGGTGACGCCACCCGCACACCGATGCATCACATGCATTGTGTTCTGGTTTGCCGTGAAGCGGGAACCGGCTTTACCGTCTATGGGCCACGCTCAGCGGCAGCCTCGCTTCATCATGCGCTGACAGCTGCGGCTGCCTCGCTGTAAAGAAGCGTCCGCCAGGGCCAGAGGGGCCAGAGGGGCCAGAGCGAAGACCTAGAACAGGCCCTCGATCTCGCCAGCCTCGTTCATCATGATGCTTTCAGCCGCCGGTGTGCGCGGCAGCCCCGGCATGGTCATGATCTCGCCGCAGATGGCGACAATGAAACCGGCACCAGCCGACAGCCGCACTTCACGAACCGGCACGGAATGGCCACTTGGCGCGCCGCGAAGGTTCGGGTCGGTGCTGAAGCTGTACTGCGTCTTGGCCATACAGACCGGCAGATGTCCGTATCCGGCATCTTCCCACTGGCGAAGCTGGTCGCGGATGCTCTTGTCGGCCAGAACCTCGTCAGCACGATAGATGCGCTTGGCGATGGTCTCAATCTTCTCGAACAGCGGCATCTCGTCAGGATAGATCGGCGAAAAATTGCTGATTTCGGAATCAGCAATCTCGGCAACCCGCCTGGCCAGCGCTTCGGCACCTTTGCCACCAAGCTCCCAATGGCGCGAAATGATGGCCTCGCTGCCCTGTTCGGTGACATAGGCCTGCAGTGCCGCCACCTCGGGATCGGTATCGCCAAGGAAGTGGTTGATCGCGACCACGACCGGCACACCGAAGCCCTTCAGGTTCTCGATATGGCGCCCAAGATTGGCGCAGCCAGCCTGAACCGCGGCAACATTTTCCGCGCCAAGGTCAGCGCGAGCGACGCCGCCATTCATCTTCATGGCCCGAACCGTGGCGACAAGAACAATGGCACTTGGCGCGATGCCGGCCTTACGGCATTTGATGTTCATGAACTTCTCGGCACCGAGATCGGCCCCGAACCCGGCTTCGGTGACGACATAGTCGGACAGCTTCAGAGCTGTCTTCGTCGCAATCACCGAATTGCAGCCATGCGCGATGTTCGCGAACGGGCCGCCATGAACAAAGGCCGGGTTGTTTTCCAGGGTCTGCACAAGGTTCGGCTGCATGGCCTGCGCCAGAAGCACCGTCATCGCACCATCCGCCTTGATGTCGCGGCAATAGACCGGCGAGCGGTCACGGCGATAGGCGACGATGATGTCGCCAAGCCGGCGCTGCAGATCCTCGATGTCATTTGCCAGACACAGAATCGCCATCACCTCGGACGCAACGGTGATGTCAAAACCGGCCTGCCGCGGAAAGCCGTTTGCGACGCCGCCAAGGCTGGTGACGATGTCACGAAGCGCGCGGTCATTCATGTCGACGACGCGGCGCCAGACGACACGGCGCTGGTCGATGGCAAGCTCGTTCCCCCAGTAGATATGGTTGTCGATCATTGCCGACAGCAGATTATGTGCCGATGTGATGGCGTGAAAGTCACCGGTGAAGTGGAGGTTCATTTCCTCCATCGGCACGACCTGGGCGTAACCGCCACCAGCGGCGCCACCCTTCATGCCGAAGCAGGGACCAAGCGATGCCTCACGGATACAGACTGTGGCCTGTTTGCCAATCGCGTTAAGACCGTCAACAAGACCGACCGTGGTCGTTGTCTTGCCTTCGCCAGCCGGCGTCGGGTTGATCGCCGTAACAAGGATCAGCTTGCCGTCCGGCTTGTCAGCCTGCGCCGCAATGAAGTCAGCCGAAACCTTGGCCTTGTCGTGGCCGAAGGGAAGCAGATCCTGCGAAGGGATGCCAAGCTTGTCACCAATCTGCTGGATCGGGAGCTTGCTGGCAGCGCGCGCGATTTCGATATCCGATTTGGGGCTCATGGCGGGGGGATCCTTTGTCCAGAACTGGCACCAGTCATGCTGGATTACCTGCCAATGCGCCGTGACAGTTTGCCCTCGTCGCCGCAAAACCACCCAGAACCGCCCCTCGGCATGCTTCCATGCGACGCTGATGAGGCGGAAAAACTGCGTTGCGGGGCGGCAAGTGATCGGCTAAGAGAACCAGCATGAAACAGGATCATGTCAAAAAGGTCGTGCTTGCCTATTCCGGTGGGCTCGACACCTCGGTCATCCTTCGCTGGTTGCAGGACCAGTACAACGCCGAAGTCGTCACCTTCACCGCCGATATCGGCCAGGGGGAAGAGGTTGAGCCGGCACGCGCCAAGGCGGAAATGCTTGGCATCAAGGAGATCTTCATCGAAGACCTTCGCGAGGAATTCGTACGCGACTATGTGTTTCCGATGTTCCGCGCCAATCCGCTCTATGAAGGGATGTATCTGCTGGGCACATCGATCGCCAGGCCGCTGATTGCGAAGCGCCAGATCGAGATTGCCCGCGCTGTCGGCGCCGACGCCGTCGCACATGGCGCGACAGGCAAGGGCAATGACCAGGTCCGCTTTGAGCTGGCCTATTATGCCCTGCAGCCCAACATCCAGGTGATTGCCCCGTGGCGCGAATGGGATCTTGGCTCGCGCACGAAGCTGATCGAATATGCCGAGCAGAACCAGATTCCGATTCCGCGTGACAAGCGCGGTGAGGCACCTTTCAGCGTCGATGCGAACCTTCTTCACATTTCGGCCGAAGGCAAGGTTCTGGAGGACCCATGGGTCGCCCCGGAGGAATATATCTTTTCGCGCTCGGTCTCGCCCGAGGCCGCGCCGGACAGCCCGACCGAGATCGAGATCGAGTTCGAGGGCGGTGACCCGGTGGCCATTGACGACGTGAAGATGACGCCGGCTGAACTGCTGACAAAGCTGAACGAGCTTGGCGGTGCCAACGGCATCGGCCGTCTCGACATGGTCGAGAACCGGTTTGTCGGGATGAAGTCTCGCGGCGTTTATGAAACGCCTGGCGGCACCATCCTGCTGACGGCGCGGCGCGCCATGGAATCGATCACGCTTGACCGCGGTGCCGCGCACCAGAAGGACGAGCTGATGCCGCGCTATGCCGAGCTTGTCTATAACGGGTTCTGGTTCTCGCCAGAGCGCGAGATGCTGCAGGCCGCCATAGACAGCTGCCGCGACGCGGTTTGTGGTGTCGTACGGGTGAAGCTCTACAAGGGCAATGTCACGGTGACCGGCCGGAAATCGCCGAATTCACTTTACAACGCCGATCTGGTGACCTTCGAGGAAGGCGCCGTCGATTACGATCATGCCGACGCACACGGCTTCATCAGGCTGAATGCGCTGCGCCTTCGGGTGAAGCAGATGGTGACTGACGGTTCAGATCAGTAAGCGACCCGGGCCACCGGCCCGCAACCGCCGTCAATCTGTACAGACGTCACCGATGCTGCCGTCCTTGTTGACCTGCTTCAGCATGATGCCGCCGGAAGGCGCATAGGCGTATCCGGACGTACGAAGACCGCTTTCGCAATCCTCGACAACGCTGATTACATATCGCGGGTTGTGGTTGCTGTGTTCACGGAACTCCGACATGGCATCGCTGCCATAGACGCCAAGCCCCACAAGAATTACGAATGCGGCTACCATTTCTGCCTCCTGGCCGGGTGATTGATTACATCTGGAATCATGGTTACCCTCGGTTCATCGCGGTTTTGTGGCCCGAATGGGGTAGAAATAGGGCAGATGATCCATGGGCACGATCCTGTCAGGCAAGAAAAACCCCCGCCGCGACACACCGCCGGACGAGGGTCCGCATTGTTTTTGACCGGATGCCCCGGCCAACCTGGTCAGCCCGGCCAACCCGGCAAACCCGGCCAACCCGGCCAACCCGGTCTAGAGCTGCGCCGCGACGTAGTCCCAGTTTACCAGCTTGTCGAGGAAGTTCGACAGGTAGTCCGGGCGCTTGTTGCGGAAGTCGATATAGTAGGAATGTTCCCACACATCACAGCCAAGAAGCGCGGTCTGGCCGAAGCAGAGCGGGTTCACGCCATTTTCGGTCTTTGTCACTTTCAGCGCACCATCGGATGTCTTCACCAGCCAGCACCAGCCGGAACCGAACTGTCCGGCGCCGGCAGCCTTGAACTCGTCCTTGAAGGCGTCGACGCTGCCGAAATTCTCGGTCAGGGCGGCTTCGAGCTCTGACGGCATGCCGGACTCGCCCGGGCCCATCATTTCCCAGAACTTCATGTGGTTCCAGTGCTGCGAGGCGTTGTTGAAGATGCCGTTCTGTGCCACCGCCGACGAATCATAGGTGCCGGTGATAATGTCCTCGAGCGACTTGCTTTCCCACTCGCTGCCGGCGATCAGCTTGTTGCCATTCACGACATAGGCATTGTGATGCAGGTCATGATGATATTCGAGTGTTTCTGCGCTCATGCCCAACCCTGCCAGCGCGTCGTGGGAATAGGGCAGGTCCGGTAGAGTGAATGCCATGTCGGCCTCCGTTGATTTCTGTTGTTAGCTATCTTGGGGCTTCGCGCCCCATTTTCAATGAAATTTCACGTGAATTATCGCTATAAATCGGCGCGCGCAAGCGTTAAGCATGGGATATGACAACAGGCTGGAGGAATGCTGGAATGAGCTATGACCTGACCGAGGACGGACCATCCGGGGCGCATATCCACCGCGCCTATATCGCCGCCTTCATGGACCTTGTTCCCGAAATCGACGGCTCTGCCTTCATCGCGCCGACAGCAGCGGTGATCGGCGCGGTGCGGATTGGCGCGAACAGCAGCGTCTGGCACCAGGCCACCCTTCGCGGTGACAACAACTACATCGTCATCGGCGAGAACACGAACATTCAGGATAATTGCTGCCTTCACATCGACAGCCGCAAGCATCCGACCATCATCGGCGACAACGTCACCATCGGCCATAGCGCGCTTGTCCATGCCTGTACCATCGGCGACGGTGCCTTTGTCGGCATGGGATCGATGATTATGGATGGCGCGGTCATCGAGCCCGGCGGCATGCTGGCGGCCGGCGCGATGCTGACCCCCGGCAAGGTGATCCCGGCTGGCGAGATCTGGGCCGGTCGGCCAGCCCAGAAGATGCGCGACATGACCGCGGATGACATTGCCAACCTGACCCGGGCAGCCGCCCACTATGTCGAGGTGGCCCGCGCCCACCGGCTTGGCGCCGACGGCGCACCGTACGACAATATGCGCTGGCGCCCGTTGCCACCAAAAGACTGAGACCCATCCCGCTTTCCGGAGAGACAAACAGATGAAGTTGAATGATCCGACCCTGCTGCGCACCGATGCCTATATCAACGGCACCTGGGTGACCGCGCCTTCCGACAAACGCTTTGCCGTGACCAACCCGGCAAACAACGAAGTCATTGCCGAGGTCGCCGACCTCGGAGCTGCGGAAACCACTGCTGCCATCGACGCGGCGGTGCCGGCACAGAAAGCCTGGGCGGCCCGCACCGCCAAGGACCGCGCCATGGTGATGCGCAAATGGTATGAGCTGATCATGGCCAATGCCGAAGATCTGGCCGTTATCCTGACCACCGAAATGGGCAAGCCCATTGCCGAGGCGCGCGGCGAGATCGCCTATGGCGCCAGCTTCATCGACTGGTTCGCCGAAGAGGCGCGGCGGATCTGTGGCGATGTCATGGAAAGCCCGATCCCTGACAAGAGATTCCTGACCTTCAAACAGCCTGTCGGCGTGTTCGGCGCGATCACCCCGTGGAATTTCCCGATTGCGATGATCACCCGCAAGGTTGCCCCCGGAATCGCTGCTGGCTGTGCCTGCGTGCTGAAACCGGCAGAACAGACGCCGCTGTCGGCACTGGCTCTGGCCGAACTTGCCGAGCGCGCCGGCATTCCCGCCGGCATCATCAATATCGTCACCGGCATGGATGCCCCGGCCATCGGCGAGACCATGTGCGCCGATGACCGCATCCGCAAGATGACCTTCACCGGATCGACCGAGGTCGGCCGTATCCTGATGCGCCAGAGTGCCGGCACCCTGAAAAAGATGAGTCTCGAATTGGGCGGCAACGCCCCGTTGATCGTGTTCGACGATGCCGACATCGACATCGCGATCGCCGGCACCATGGCCTCGAAATACCGCAACGCCGGCCAGACCTGTGTCTGCGCCAACCGCATCTTTGTCCAGGACGGCATCTATGACGCGTTCGCCGCCCGCCTGACGGAAGCCGCCGCCGCGATGAAAGTCGGCAACGGCATGGAGGATGGCGTCGAGCAGGGGCCGATCATCGATGGTCAGGGGCTGGACAAGATCGAGCGCCATGTTGCCGATGCCCGCGCCAAGGGGGCCGAGGTGCTGACCGGCGGCGCGCGTCACGAACTTGGCGGGACATTTTTCCAGCCCACGGTTCTGACCGGCATGACGCCGCAGATGGAGATGTTCCGCGAGGAAACCTTCGGGCCGGTCTCGGGACTGTTCCGCTTCTCGACCGATGACGAGGCGGTGGCGATGGCCAATGACACCGAATTCGGCCTTGCCGCCTATATCTTCACCAACAACACCTCGCGCCTGTTCCGCGTCAGCGAGGCGCTGGAGTATGGCATGGTCTCGGCGAACACCGGCATCTTCTCCTCCGAGGTCGGCCCGTTCGGCGGGGTGAAGAGCTCCGGCCTCGGCCGTGAAGGGTCGAAATATGGCATTGACGAGTTTCTCGAGATCAAATTCCTCTGTGTCGGGATCTGATCACCCAAACAGACTCTCACCAACCCGAAAGCCCGGCCTTGGAGCCGGGCTTTTTTTGTGCCGGATTTTTGGGCCGGGTTTTTGGCCGGATTTTTGGGCCGGGTTTTCGGGAGCAGGCGCCTAAAGGCTTCGTTAAACAACCTCACAGGATCGTCATTCATCCTGAAAGACTAATCTTTTGAACAATAGACGCTGATCTACCCTCTCAATCTGGAGATTAGCTTGAAAAAATCCATCCTCCTGAAGACCGGCGTCGCTGTCTTCACCAGTGCCCTTCTGGCCAGCATGCCTTTGCGGGCTGATGACAGGCAAGAGCCGGTGAATGCCGAAGCCAACAACAACGAGGTCTATGCCGGCATTGCCATTGGCAGCACCAAATTGACCTCCGATTTCAAAGTGACCAAAGGTTCCAAGATCGATGACAGCGATAGTGGTTACATGCTCTTTGTCGGGCGCGAGCTTGGCAACGGCTGGGCCATCGAAGGATTCTATGCCGACCTTGGCGAGGCAGAATGGTCAGGCAAGGCTGGCGATAAATTTGCGCTTGGGAAAACCGCATATGTCGTCAGCGAAGACATCAAAGTGACAGCCTCCGGCCGCACCATGGGTGTCGCCGGCAAATATTCCTGGAACGTCCACAGAAAGACACGTCTCTACGCCAAGCTCGGGATACATTCCTGGAAGACCAAATTGCGTGTTTCCACAGGCGCAGGAGCGGGGCCGTCAGATGCCGATGGGGTCGACGCGATGGGCGGCATCGGCGTTGAATACGCCATCAGTGAGCAGCTTCGAGTCATTGTCGGATCCGACAACTATGTCACCGAAGATGATGATGTATCGCTGACCTATGTTGGGTTGCGGTTCGGGTTCAACTGACCTCTCACCAACGCAAAAGCCCGGCCTTGGAGCCGGGCTTTTATCAGGCGGCCGCGTCAGGCCGGACACTCACCCCTTTCGCAGCCGTCTGATCAGCGCCGAGGTGTCGTTGCGGCCATGGCCGGCTGCCGACAGCTCGCCATAATAGCCGGCGACAATCTCGGTGACCGGAAGCGGTGCGCCCGTGCGGGCCGCCTCTTCAAGGCAGATTCGCAGGTCCTTGCGCATCCAGTCGAGCGCGAAACCGAAATCGAACTCATTCCGAACCATGGTCTCGCCACGATTGACCATCTGCCATGACTGCGCCGCGCCGCCGGAAATCGCCTCCAGAAGCGCGTCGGTGTCGAGTCCTGCCTCAATGGCGAAATTCAGCCCTTCGGACAGGCCCTGAAGCACGCCGGCAATACAGATCTGGTTGACCATCTTCGCCTGCTGGCCGGTGCCGGCCTCGCCCATACGCACCACCCGCGCGCCATAGCATTGCATCACCGGCAGGCCGGCGTCGAAATCACCCTGCGCGCCGCCGACCATCACCGTCAGCTTGCCGTTCTCGGCGCCGGCCTGACCGCCCGAGACCGGCGCGTCCAGCGTGCCAATGCCGCGCTCACCACCAGCCGCCGCCAGCTTGCGGGCCACGTCCGCCGACACCGTGCTGTTGTCGATATAGAGCGCCCCCTCGCGCATCGCCGGGATCGCCCCGTCCGCCCCGAGCGCCACCTCGAGCACATCCGGATCGTCGCCAACGCAGGACAGCACAATGTCCGCCGCCGCGGCAGCTGCTGCCGGCGTCTGCGCCACGGCACCACCATGCTGTGCCACCCAGGCATCAGCCTTGGCGGCGGTGCGGTTATAGACGGTCACATCGTGACCGGCGCCAGCAATATGTCCGGCCATGGGATAGCCCATCACCCCGAGTCCCAGAAACGCAATATGTGCCATGTCTGAACCTGTCCCTTTCGTTTCAATGGTTCTGCCCAATGGTTCTGCCCAATGGTTTTACCCAATGGTTTTGCCGGCGACGGTCCGCCAGCACCCCTGCAGAATATCGGCGGCACGATATCACGGTTTGTTGCTTGACCCTATGGGGTTGGCCCCATGGAGTTGACCCTAAAAGCTTGGTCGCCGGATGCGGCTCTTTCCACGCCTGCCTGTGACCCGCCGTGTTTTCCGGGTCATGTTTCTGCCCCAGCTTGCTTTCTATTCCCGATTTGCTGGCCTATAGTGCCACCGGTGCAACGCAGCCTGGAACCGGACCCCTGACATGACCGTTCTGTCCACCGAGCATGATATTGATATCCTGATCACCGAGACCGAGATCGCCGCCCGCACAACGCAGCTGGCGCGGCTGATTTCAGAACATTACACCGATACAAAGCAGCTTGTGGTGGTGGGTCTGCTGCGTGGCTCCTTCGTGTTCATCGCTGATCTGGTGCGCCGGCTCGATCTGCCGGTGGAGGTCGATTTCATGACCGTGTCAAGCTATGGCAACAGCATGGAATCCTCGCGCCAGGTGCGGATCATCCAGGACCTTGAAACGCCCATCAAGGGGCGCGATGTCCTGATCGTCGAGGACATCATCGACACCGGCCACACACTGTCACAGGTCTATGACATTCTCGAGACCCGCGAGCCACACTCCCTTCGTGTCTGTGCGCTTCTGAACAAGCCGTCACGCCGCGAGGTCGAGGTCGATATCGACTGGGTGGGTTTCGACATTCCCGATGAATTCGTGATCGGCTACGGCATCGATTTCGCGCAGCAGGGGCGTAACCTGCCGCATATCGGGATCGTCATCCGCAAATAAGCCCGATCCGTCGCGCCCGCGCCTGCTGGCACCACGCCGGAGAATCAGGCCGGAGAATCATGCCGGGGAATCAGGCCAGAAGCGCGTCCTCAAAGCGGTATGTGGAGAGCAGCTCGCACCCGGTTTCGGTGACCAGAACCTGCTCCTCGAGCTTCACCCCTTCGCCGCCGCCTTCGGCGCCGATATAGGCCTCGACGCACAGCGTCATGCCGGGCGCGAAACAGCCGGAATAGCCATGCGCCTCGACATCCTCGGGATAGCGCACGCTGGGATACTCGTCACACAGCCCGACACCATGCGCCAGAACGCCATAGCGAAGCGCGCGGTACTGTGCCGGCAACCGGTGCGCAATCTCGGTCATCTCGGCAAAGCTCATCCCGGGCCTGATCAGGCCGATATTGGTCATCACATGCTCATGGGCGACCTTGTAGAGGGTCTTCTGTTCCTCGGTCGGGGCGACATCGCCGACAATCCAGCTCCGCGAAATATCACAACAATAGCCGTAGGTGCCGATAAGATCGGTGTCGAAGGCCATCATGTCGCCTTCCTGCATGATCCGTGGGCCACATTCCTGGAACCAGGGGTTGGTGCGCGGGCCCGAGGCCAGGATGCGGGTCTCGATCCATTCGCCGCCGCGCTTGATGTTGCCGGCATGGAGTGCCGCCCACATCTCGTTCTCCGACAGGCCGGGACGCATTGCGTAACGCATTTCCTCGACCGCCATCTCGCAGGCATGGATAGCGCAGCGCATGGCGCGGATCTCGTTGTCATTCTTGATCGAGCGGGCATGTTCGGTCAGCATCTGCCCCTCGATCACGGTGACGCCATGGTCGATCAGTCGCGCATATCCCGGCGTTTCGATCTTGTCGACGGCAAGCCGCCTGTTGTCGCCGCCATGCTGGCGCATCAGTCCGATCACCTCATCGACAAAATGCGCCGCCGCCTCATCTGTCTTGTCACCGGTCTCGAAATAGAAAAAACTGGCGCCGTGACGGACTTCGCCGACAAGCGGCAGATGCGCCGACAGATGTTCACAATTATGGAAATCCCAGAGCACCACCGTGCCTTCAGGCGGCACAAAACAGGCCCGTGCCGCGTTATGCGTGGTCCAGAGCTGCATGTTGGTGGTGTCGGTGGCGTAGCGGATATTCAGCGGATCGAACAGCAGCAGACCGGCGCAATCATGCTTGCGGATCTGCTGCTGCAGGCGCGAGAGCCGGTATTGGCGAAGTGCCGGCATGTCCGGCGCCTCGATCCCGGCTGCCGCCCATTCGGCGAACGCCAGGTCGGTCGGTCCGATTTCCACCCGGTCATTGTCATCCGGAGTCAGGTCGGGCTTCAGATGCGCGCGGCGCGTAGGGTCGATCTTGCGGTTCGATCCGATGATGGTCTGGTCCATGGGATTGCCTCACCGTAAAGCTTGGTTTCCCGCCCACACTGCGGCGATTCGCGGATTGCGGCAAGATTTTTTGAACGGCGCGCGCGCCTGTCACATCACCGGTTCACATCGACCACAATCCGGCCACGGACCTGACCTTCGAGGATGGTCTTGCCATAGGCAGGCACTTCGGCAAGGCCGATTTCCTCGGACATGCCCTCCAGCACGTCGCGCGGCATGTCAGCATCGAGAGCGTCCCAGATCTTCGCGCGCTCGGCCACCGGCACCATCACCGAATCAATGCCGAACACGGTGACGCCGCGCAGCAGGAACGGCATGATGCTGGCTTCCATCTTCGGACCGGCCGTATTGCCAAGCGAAGCAAGGCCAGCCCCATATTTCAGCTGCTTGATGACGCGCGCCATGATCTGGCCACCAACACAGTCGACACAGCCACCCCAGACGCCTGATTCCATCACCTTGCCGGGATCATCCAGCATCTCGGCGCGGGTGACGATCCGGCTGGCCCCCAATTCGGTCAGATAGGCGGCGATCTCGTCGCGGCCGGTCATCGCGGCCACCTGATAGCCACGAAGGGCGAGAAGCACCACAGCAATGGACCCGACGCCGCCGCCGGCACCTGTCACCAGCACCTCACCACTATCCGGCGTCATACCATCGGCCTCAAGCCGCATGATGGCCTGCATCGCGGTGAACCCGGCGGTGCCGATCATCTGCGATTGGCGCGTGCTGAGTCCGTCAGGCAGATGAACCATCCAGTCAGCCTTGCCGCTGGCCCGGGTGGCATAGCCGCCCCAGCGGATCTCGCCACTGCGGAAGCCATGCATCACCACCCTGTCACCAGCGGAAAAGCGGTCGTTGCGGCTTTCGATCACGGTGCCGGCAAGATCGATTCCGGGGACATGCGGATAGGCGCGCACCAGACCGCCAAGGCCGTTCAGGCACAGCCCGTCCTTGAAATTGATGTTCGAATATTCGACGGCGATATCGACATCCCCATCATCCGGCAGGCGCGATGCGTCAATCTCCTGGACGCTGGCGGAGACCGACTTGTCCTCGGCCTGATCGACAATTAACGCTTTAATCATGGGAGTTACCTTTGCTAGGAAAGACCGTGAAGGTTCGGGTATTACAGATGGTTGTTCTGGCCATGCAAACCTGCCAGAACACAAAACAAAGGGAAAGCGATGTTTCGTGAACTGAGCCCGCCTGAAACCTATGCCGCGCTGTCGGAAGACGACACCGCCGTGCTGATCGACTGCCGATCCGCGGCAGAGTGGCACTTCACCGGCATCCCCGATCTGTCGGCGATCGGCAAGAAGCCGCTTCTTGTCGCCATTGCCGACGAGGGTGGGCGGCCCAACCCCGACTTTGTCTCACAGGTATCCGAAACTGTCGATGTGAACACCCCGGTCTATGTGATCTGCCGGGTCGGCGGCCGCTCTGCCAACGCCTGCCGGATGCTTGCCGAGGCCGGCTTCACCACGCTTGCCAATGTCACCGAGGGGTTCGAGGGGCGCGGCAACGAAAGCGGCCACCGCAATCTGGTCGAGGGCTGGAAATTCCACGGTCTTCCCTGGCACCAGAGCTGAGCAAGCAGCGGTGCAGCGCCGCTGGTTAATTTTTCAATCTTCTTTCGGATTAAATCGGATATACTCGCTCCGCGTTGGCGTGCATGGACCTGCCCTGAATGGACCTGCAGTACACTGGCGGTGTGATGGAGTTCGATCGATTTTTTAAATTCAGCCAGTTG
>NTKV01000006.1 GCA_002457745.1 SAR116 cluster bacterium MED-G06
GCGTATAGGCATCCGAGATCGGGTCCTCGACATCGAGAAGTGCTGCCACATGCCGGCTCACACTCTCGCAATCCTCGACTGTCATCTCGCGGTCTTCAACCGGCTCGGCCATGATCTGAAGCTGGCTACGACCACCCTTCGCGCCCGAATAATGGACGCGAACAAGCCGGAAACCGAGATCGGTTACCGCTCCATCAATAATCTGGCTGATCCGTGATTCGACCACCGTGCCTCTACCGTTTCCTTCGGACTGTGCCAGCCCGTTCTGCCTGCCATCACAACCGGCCATGTTTCAGGCAATAAAAAAGTGGGCCAGTGGCCCACCGTCTTGTGCGACAGCATGTTGTCGTCATTATATAAACCCGCCTGCCACCGAAGGCAAGTCCGAAGCGGCACACCCGCTTTCATGATTTGCCGCTGCCGTGATCACCCATGGCGGCGCTGAAACAGGAACCAGTTGGGAACACGGTCCTCGCGCTCGGCCTTTTTCATATAGCGCGTCGGCACCAGATCATCGGGGCGGTTGCGCCAGTCACCTGGTCGCCGCGCAGTCCAGATAAAGCCGGGGTGCGCACAGGCCGCCTGCAACAGCCAGCTCTTTGCCACCGGGTGATCACTTGCCAGCACCAGACTGCCACCGGGCCGGATCAGCCGCGCCAACCCGTCAAGCACCATCGGGTGCAGAATGCGCCGCGCTGCATGGCGCCGCTTTGGCCAGGGATCGGGAAACAGAACATAGGCACCGGCCAATGTGGCGTCCGCCATGCTGTCGAGGATCAGCCGTACATCATCATCCCAGATCCGGACATTGGCCAGCCCGCCCTGCTCGACATGGCGGACAAGGCTGGCAACGCCGTTGATGAAAGGCTCGGCCCCGATAAAGCCGGCCTCTGGCCGGGCCGCAGCGATGGCCGCCAGATTCTCTCCGCCACCAAAGCCGATCTCCAGAAACAGCTCTTCCGGCCTGCCCGCCATGGTGTCGGCAAACTGGGATATCGGGTCTCTGTCAGGATCAAACCGGAGCGCTGGAAGTCTCGTCTCCAGCATCTCGCGCATGGTGCGGCGCAGGGGTCGTCCCTTGCGCCGCCCATAGAATTGCAGCTTTTCAGCCATGATCGGGGCGTACCTCGCGACAATGACGCTGTCTGGTATCAGACGGCCGCAGCCAGCGTGTCCGCGAGGTCGGTCGCCTCCCAGCTGAAGCTTCCCGGGCCAGCCTCACCAGCCATGCGGCCGAAATGACCATAGGCGGCGGAGGCGGCATAGATCGGCTTGTTCAGACCAAGATGCTCACGAATGCTGCGCGGCGTCAGGCGCATGCTGGCGGTCAGCGCCTGCTCGAGGTGGCTGTCGGCGACGGTACCGGTGCCATGCGTATCAGCATAGATCGATACCGGCTCGGCAACGCCGATGGCATAGGCAAGCTGGATGGTGCATTTCTCGGCAAGGCCGGCGGCCACCACGTTTTTCGCCAGATAGCGGGCGGCATAGGCGGCGGACCGGTCGACCTTTGTCGGATCTTTTCCGGAAAAAGCCCCGCCACCATGCGGCGCGGCGCCGCCATAGGTGTCGACAATGATCTTGCGGCCAGTCAGGCCGGCATCGCCATCCGGACCGCCGATGACGAAGTTGCCAGTCGGGTTGACCAGAAGATCATCCGCGCCAACCATCCATCCGTCGGGAAGAATATCGGCGATCACCGGTGTGACAAGCTTGCGGATGTCAGACTGGCTGGCGGCCTCGTCATGCTGTGTCGACAGCACGATCTTGTGCGCGCCCGTGGGCCGGCCCTGATCATCATAGGCAAGCGTGATCTGGCTCTTTGAGTCGGGGCCGAGAATGGAGTCGGCGTCCGCCTTGCGGATTTCCGCAAGACGCTTGAGAACCTGATGCGAATAATGGATCGCCGCCGGCATCAATACATCGGTCTCGCGGCAGGCATAGCCAAACATCAGACCCTGGTCGCCAGCGCCTTCATCCTTGTTGTCACCGCTGTCGACGCCCATGGCGATGTCGGTCGACTGCTCGTGAAGGTAATTCTGGAATTCAAAATGCGCGTGATGGAATTTTTCCTGCTCATAGCCGATATCGGCCACCGCGCCACGCACCGCGCCCTCGATCGACTCAAGAATGCCGGGAAGCTTGCCTTTTGAAGCGCGAACCTCGCCACCAATGATCACACGGTTTGTCGTGGCGAAGGTCTCGCACGCGACCCGGGCTTCCGGCTCGGCCGCCAGAAACAGGTCCAGAACTGTATCGGACACCCGGTCGCAAACCTTGTCAGGATGCCCTTCGGACACCGATTCCGAGGTAAAAAGGTAGGCCATAAATCTCTCCGCTTTTCTCCAGTCTGACCCTAGTGCCTTATCATTCTTTTGTGGTCAAGGCGGATTACGAGAAGCAGGTTTGCCAGAATCAGGATCACAAGCGGCACATCGCGCCACCGGTCATAGATTGTGCCGGACAATGGTGGGGGCACGACAAGGTCGGCAAAACCGCTTTCCCCAAGGCCAATCCTGGCAATCTGGCGCCCAAGCGGATCGAATCCGGCGCTGATCCCGGTGTTGGCCACACGGATCATGGCCAGCCCTTCCTCGACAGCGCGCATCTGCGCCTGCGCCAGATGCTGCCAGGGACCCGGGGTATGTCCGAACCAGGCATCATTTGTCAGATTGACCAGAATATCGGGGCGAAGACCGTCATCAAATCCGCGCCCCACCCCCGGAAACAGCGTCTCGTAACAGATCAGAAGCTGGAGATTGCCGTAGCCGGGAACTGCAATGAGCCGGTTTTCCGTCCCGGGTGAAAAATCTACCGGCCCGACCAGCGCATCGGCAAAGGGCAACAGAGACCGAAACGGCACGAATTCACCAAATGGCACCAGCCGCCGCTTGTCATACAGCGCCTCGACCTGTCCTTTGGCGCGGATCAGGGCCGCAGAGTTGAACAGCCGCCGCTGTGCATCAAACCGCGGCACGCCGGTGACTAGCCAGCCGTCAAAGGGAAGCGTTTCCCAGGCAGTCTGGCGCAGACGATCTCCCTCGCGGTCAAGCAGTCCGGCAAAGGCGGTTTCCGGCCAGATGATCAATGGCGGCACCGGCTTTGCCGTCCGTGACAATTCCTGGAGCCGCCCCAGATGCTGCGGGCGAAGGGCACGGTCCCATTTCTCATGCTGTGGCACCACCGGTTGCACGATGCGAACGGTCTTCGGGATCTCGTCAGACGGTGTCGGTATGGTGGCAAGACGTATCGCGCCAGACACCATCAGGACAGGCAGGATCAGCCCGAACGCGATGGCGAGGCGCCGCTGCCCAGCCAGCCAGAAAGCCGGCGCCAGACACCAGAGAATGGCCAGAAGGCTGAGACCATAGAGCCCGAAGAGGCTGGCCGCCTGAAGCAGGGTCAGATGCGCCGAAAACAGATACCCAGGGGCATTCCATGGAAAGCCTGTTGCCACATAGCCACGGGCCCATTCGCACAGACCAAGAGACAGCGCCAGCGCCGCAATGCGGCCAGGCTCGCTTCGCACAAAGCGATGGGCGGCGGCGGCGGCCGGCACCCAGAACAGCGACAGAAGAAGCGGAATTCCCAGCAGCGGCAGCGGCAGGAGCGGCCAGAAATTGATGTCGCCGGTTACCAGCGACAGCGAGATCCACCAGAGAGACACCAGAAACCAGCCAAAACCGGTCACACAGCCGATCATCGCCGCCCGGCGTGTGCTGCCTGTTCTGGCAATGCACAGCGCCGGATAGGAAAGCGCCAGTGCCAGCGGCACCAGACCAAAAGGCGGCAGTGTGAGCGAGGCCAGGCCTCCGGCAAAAAGGCAGGCGGCAAGCTGCCGCCATCCGGTCAGGTTCAGCGCACGCTCAGTAAGGCTATTCACCGGCCTGCTGTACCTGGCGCGCGACCCCGCGCACCTTCAGCAGTGACAGGCGGCGCGGATCGCCCTCCAACACCTCGAACTGCAGGCCAGAGGGGTGACGCACCACCTCGCCACGCCCCGGCACACGTCCGGCAACAGCACAGACAAGCCCGCCAACCGTATCGATTTCATCACGATCATCATCCTCGAGAAGCTGGCCGGTCAGGATTTCCAGCGCTTCCACCTCGAGCCGCGCTTCGGCAAGAATGGTGCCGTCATCATTGACGGTGATCTGCGGCTGTACCGCCTCATCATGCTCGTCCTCGATCTCACCGACAATTTCCTCGACCAGATCCTCGATCGTGATCAGCCCGTCAACACCACCGAATTCATCAACCACCAGCGCCAGATGGCGGCGACGAAGCCGCATTTCGTGAAGGAGATCCAGAAGCCGGATGCTTGGCGCGACAAACAGCGCCGGGCGAAGCAGCGTGTCGATGTCCGGCGCCTTGCCAGCGTGCAGATGTGCAAACACATCCTTGATATGGATGATGCCGGCGATGTCGTCGAGCGTCTCACGGCGCACCGGAAGGCGGCTGTGATTGGCGGCCGTCATCTGCGTGATGATATCGGAAAAGCTCTCGGTCATGCCGACCGACACGATATCGGCGCGCGGAATCATCACATCGGAGGCATTCAGGTCGCGAAGACCCAGAATGTTGCGAAGAAGCGTGCCTTCATGCGCATCGAAGCTGGCACGATCCTTGGCTGTGTCCGCCAGCAGGTTTTCCAGCGCGGCACGCGGCGATGAACGCGGCGCCAGCGCCGGCACCATCCGGCCAATCCATTTGCGGACCATCAGCCGACCCCTCCTGCGTTTACAACCGGGGACATCAGATCCCCACCATCATCACCGTCAGCGTTGGCATAGGGGTTGTCGATCCCAAGTCGGGCAAGCACACGCACTTCCCCTGCTTCCATGATGTCAGCCTCGTCATCGCTCTCATGATCATGTCCCATCAGGTGAAGAAGGCCGTGGACCCACAGATGTGTCAGATGATCACCAAGGGATTTTTCCTCATCCCGGGCCTCGGCCTGAAGGGTCTCGAACGACATCGCGATTTCCCCGGCCATGACCGGCGCGTCACCGGATGACATATCGTCACCTGTCGGGAAGGACAGCACATTGGTCGGCTTGTTCTTGCCGCGGAACATGCTGTTCAGGTCACATATCCGGTCATCACCGCAGAACAGCCCACCAACCTCAAGCGCTGGCCAGGAAAAGATTTCACAGGTGATATCGGTGGCGATACAGACGCGGGCACGGACAAGATCAATGTCGGACGCTGACCAGAGTGTCCGATCAAATATCATTTCCAGATGGCTTCCGCCATCGGTATGCCAGCTCTCGGACGAATGTGACTCGTCGTCCGGACTGTCGGGCTCCAGGGGCATCTCAGTCATGCCGGTTGATTCGCTCGCTCCATGCGGAAGTCCATATGCCGGACATATCTTCCGGCAGGATTCCTGAATGTGACCTGATTTGTGGTGATCTGTCCAGTCGGTAACACCGTCTGGCTTTTGCTTTGTTTAGCTTTTGCTTTCATAGGCCATAAGGATGCGCGCCACAACCGGGTGGCGGACAACATCCTTGCCGGACAGGTGGATGATGCCGATTCCCTCGACATCGTCGAGTCGTGACACCGCGTCTGACAGGCCCGACGGCTGGCCATCCGGAAGGTCGATCTGGCTGAGATCACCGGTAATCACCATGCGTGAATCCTGGCCAAGCCGGGTCAGCACCATTTTCATCTGCACCGGTGTGGTGTTCTGCGCTTCGTCGATGATGACGTAGGAGGCG
Organism: SAR116 cluster bacterium MED-G06; assembly: GCA_002457745.1. GTDB lineage: Bacteria > Pseudomonadota > Alphaproteobacteria > Puniceispirillales > Puniceispirillaceae > UBA8309. Next base: position 5,724 of record NTKV01000006.1, read on the forward strand.
CTCAGGGTCCGCCCGCGCATGAAGGCCAGAGGGGCGATCTCGATCTCACCGCTGACCAGCATCCTGTCTACCTTGTCTGCCGGCATCATGTCGTAAAGCGCGTCATAGAGTGGCCGAAGATAGGGGTCGACCTTTTCTTTCATGTCGCCCGGAAGGAAGCCGAGGCGCTCGCCGGCCTCGACCGCGGGACGCGACAGCACGATCCGCTCGACCTCGCGTTTCTTGAGCGACTCCACCGCCTTGGCAACAGCCATATAGGTCTTTCCGGTGCCTGCCGGCCCAAGGCCGAACACCACCTCGCGGCTGCGAAGAAGACCAAGATAGTCTTTCTGACCGGGGGTTTTGGCGATGATCTTCTTTTTCCAGGTATCAAGCCCCTGGCCGCTTGCCGGCGCAGCATCTCCAGCCTCGACCCAGCGAAGCGCGTCACGAACCAGCGAGGTGTCGACGGGAAGGGACCCGTCAGCCTCGTCAAGCCGCTTGTAAATGTCCTCCAGGGCACGGCGCGCCTTCTTCGCTGCCGCGGCAGGTCCGGAAATGGTGATGCTGTTACCGAAACTGTCGAGTGTGACCTCAAGGGCGCTCTCGAGCTGCGCCAGATTGGCGTTGTGCTCGCCGGTCAGGACGGCAAGCTTGCCATTATCCTCGAATTCCATACGGATCGAGGTGGCCTTTTCACCCTTCGCAGATGCCCGCCCGTTCACGCCAGCACTCCGACGATGCTGTTCTGCCTTGCCTCGGTCACCCGGCAGGTGACGATGCTGCCGACCAGTCCGGGCTCTGCCTCGATATTCACCGCCTGCATGTAGGGGCTGCGTCCCGCCACCTGGCCCGGACGCCCGCCAGCACGTTCGATCAGCACGTTCATTTCGCGACCTTCAGTGGATTTGTTGAAAGCATATTGCTGTGCGTTCAGGAGCTGTTGCAGCGCCTCGAGCCGTTCCGCCTTCACCTGCTCCGGCACCTGCACCTCTTCGGTTGCTGCCGGGGTCCCGGGGCGCGGGCTGTATTTGAAGGAATAGGCCGAGGCATATCCCACCCGGTCGACAAGCGACAGGGTATCGGCAAAATCACGGTCGCTCTCACCCGGGAAGCCGACAATGAAGTCGCCGGACAGCGCGAGATCGGGGCGCGCCTCGCGCAATCGGTCGATGATCCGGAAATAGGCATCACGGTCATGCCGCCTGTTCATCGCCTCAAGCACCCCGTTGGATCCAGCCTGCACAGGAAGATGGAGATAGGGCATCAGCGCCGGCACATCGCGGTGCGCCAGGATCAGGTCCTCTTCCATGTCCAGCGGATGCGAGGTGGTATAGCGAATACGATGAAGGCCATCGATCTCGGCAAGTTCACGGATCAGGCGGGCCAGGCTCCAGATGCTGCCATCGGCTGCCTCACCATGATAGGCATTCACATTCTGCCCGAGCAGTGTCAGCTCACAACTTCCCGAAGCAACAAGACGGCGGGCTTCTTCAATGACGCCGTCCACCGGCCGGGAAAATTCCGCACCGCGGGTATAGGGCACCACACAGAAGGCACAGAATTTGTCACAGCCTTCCTGAACCGAAAGAAAGGCGGCCGGGCCACGTGGCGCATGTTCTCCCGGAAGCTGATCGAACTTGATCTCTTCGGGGAAATCGGTGTCGATGGCGCGTTCGCGCGCTGCCGGATCGACGCGGCTGACAAGTTCGGGAAGGCGGTGATAGGTCTGCGGACCGACAACGATGTCGACCCAGGGCGCGCGCCGGGTGATTTCCTCACCTTCCGCCTGCGCCACACAGCCGGCAACGGCGATGGTGACATTGCGGCCCTGCTGGTCGCGCGCGCGATCCTTCATCATCCGCAGTCTGCCAAGTTCGGAGAAAACCTTTTCCGAAGCCTTCTCGCGGATATGACAGGTGTTGAGGATGACCATGTCGGCCCCCTCGGCTTCACCCGTCGGCGCGTAGCCGAGCGGCGCAAGCACGTCGGTCATGCGGTCGGAATCATAGACATTCATCTGGCACCCGTAGGTTTTGATGAACAGCTTCTTTGTCACGATCGCGGCTCTTTTCTGAAAGCGGTGGTTACGCCGGTTGTTCTATGCCGGAGACGAAGGCGGGTCAAGGCACTGGCTGACGCAGCTGACGGCGCATCACAATGGCATCGACAAGCGCACCGCCACGCCGGTAATAGCCGGTGCGCCGGCCAACCTCGGTAAAACCGAGGCGATGATAGAGTGCCAGCGCCGCCACATTGTCGATCGCAACCTCGAGACAGATGTCCTCACACCCATCCTGTTTCAGGCGCGCCAGAACATGATCCAGCAGCCGCGTTGCCAGGCCGCGCCGTTCGGCATCGGGTGCGGTGGCGATGGACACCAGATCGGCACCTCCGCCACCTGCAAGGCACAAGGCATAGGCCAGCGGGTCTGCGTCCAGGTCGTCTTCCGGGAGCATCACAAACCCGACAAAGGAGGGACGTGCTGCCAGATCACGAAGCTGGCGGAGTGTCATTGGCGAGTCGAAGCGCATCGCCTCAAGCGTGGCGATGGCGGCAAGATGACCGGGCGTCAGCGGTGCCGCAATCACGATGTTACCGGTAGCGGGCGGGAGGGGCCAAGAAAGGCAGGGGCCACATAGAGCGGCAGCAGCGGGTCCATGGCCTCACCAGCGGTGAGCCGCGCCGCCGCAAGGCGCGCCACCTGCATCGCATCCAGCACGTCCATATCGGCAACCGGTTTCAGCCCGGCATCAGGGAAAGACGTCACCATCGCCGCCGCCCCGGCGCCGGTGACATCAGCGGCCTGCCACAATGCAGGGCATGGCCCGGGGGTCTCAGGATCGATTTCTGCGATCTCGTCCAGCGGCGTGCCGTTACGATTGAACAGCTGTGCGAAAAAACTGCCGCGGCGGGTATCGGCCGTGGCCAGAACCATCTTCTGCGCATCGCCCTGCCGGTCGGACGCCGCATAAGCCATAACCGCGAGGCAGGACAGGCCGACCCCGCTTGCGCCGGTGGCAATCACAAACCCTTTTGCCGCGGCCAGCGCCACCCTGATTCCGGTGAAGGATCCGGGGCCACGACCTGCCGCCACATGGGTAAGGTCGTCAGCGGTGATTCCCGCCTCGGCCAGGGCGGCGCGCGCCAGCTCGGTGATCTGCGCCGCGTGGCCATGTCGGGCACTATGCTGATGCTGCACAGCGACCCCATCTGCCGCGATGACCGCGGCTGACGCCTTGTCTGCGCTCGATTCGATGGCGAGAATCACCGGTGTTGGCGACGCCGGGATCACCGGATGTGGCGAGGTCTCATTCATCTCTCGGTCCCGCATTCAAGGCCCTGCACGATGCTGCGGCAGGAACATTCAAAAAACATCAACTGGCTCTGGTCCGCCCATGCCTAGCACAGTATGATCGCCGCATCACCAACCTGGCGGCATGAAATCCATGATCCTATCACTCTGCAACAGCCGTATCCTTGCTGTCATCCTGCTGGCGACAGCCATGCTTGTCAGCTTTGTTGCGCGCGGTTTTGCCGCCGATCACGCCACTATCCTGATGTATCACAGGTTCGGTGAGGAAAATTATCCAAGCACCAATGTGACATTGGAGCAGTTCGAAGAACATCTCGAGGTGCTGGCAAGCGGGCCTTACACTGTATTGCCGCTCGAGGACATCGTGTTGAACCTGCAGTCCGGCACACCGCTGCCTGACAGGACTGTCGCCATCACCATCGATGATGCCTATCTGTCGGTCTATGAAGAGGCCTTTCCACGGCTGAAAGCGCGTGGATTCCCGGCAACCCTGTTCGTGGCGACCCGCCCTGTCGATCGGGGGCTTCGCGCCTATATGAGCTGGGACCAGATTCGCGAATGGCAGGCTGCCGGCTACGGGATTGGCAGCCAGACCCAGACGCATCCGCATATGCACCAGCAGTCGATGGCGGAGAACGAAAAGGAATTGCGCGTTTCAAACGAACGGTTCCTTGCCGAGCTTGGCATGCGGCCGACGCTGTTCGCCTATCCATACGGAGAATATAATCTTGATGTGATCGATCTGGTGAAAGAGGCCGGGTTCGAGGCAGCCTTTGGTCAGAATTCGGGTGTCGCCCACGGTTATGACGGCTTTTTCGAGCTGCCACGATTCGCCATGAATGAGCAGTATGGCAACCGCGAACGTCTGGAGCTCGCCATCAACGGACTGCCACTGAAGGTCACCCAGCTGGTGCCGGAAGATGTGGTCCTTGCAGAGAACCCGCCACTATACGGCTTTACCCTGGCGGCAGACATGGACAAGGAACGCCAGCTTCGCTGTTTCAACAGCAAATATGGCAAGCTGGATGTTGCCATTATCGGACGGCGTGCCGAGATCAGGATGCCAGGGCCTCTTGTCGGCAAGCGGTCGCGTGTCAACTGCACCATGCCGGGACCGGATGGCCGGTGGCGCTGGTTCGGGCGACAGTTCCTGACCGAATAGGCAGACACCCGGATATCTCTGACAACAGGATTCTGCTGGTGACCGCGCAGCGTGGTGGCGTCAGCGCAGCCGCGCTGTCTCGAACCTGCCGAAATCATTGCTGCGGATCAAGGTCTGCAGCTTGCCGACATAGGCGGTGCCGATTTCGGCGTAGCTGTCCATGAAATTCGCCAGCTGGAACCCCAGATCGCCACGTTTGCGCCCACGCATCATGCTGCGCCGTTCACGGAAGGTGGCGTAGCTTGGGTGGGTGTTCAGATTGTGCATATAGGCACGCACCGATCCAAACAGATTGGGAAAGCTTCGCACCACGGCCCGGCTGTTCGAGGCTTCGGCAGGTTTGATTCCGGCGCTGGCCTGCCAGGCCCATTGCCCGAACAGCGCATTGCCCTGACGCGCAAACCGCGAGGTGCCCCACCCGGACTCGATGGCAGCCTGCGCCAGCGCCAGTGATACCGGCACAAAATCGGCACGAACCAGAATATCGGACTCGACCTCGGCAAGGCTCAAACCATCTGTCTCGACACGATACAGCTTCGCCCAGCGTTCAAGCGCGGGGCGATCATTGGTTTTGGTGGCACGGCGGACAGCACTGCGGCGCTGCGCGATTTCCTCGTTCGCGGCGAGAATCAACGGCAGGGTGATGGCAATGAAACTGTCCTTCTGCTGCTGTACCGGAAGACCGGCATGCGAATCCGGAATGTGGCGGGTGAAGTCGCGGCTGACAATGACCGGCACCGGCGCGGTCTTTGGCACCGCAGGCAATCTGGCGGCGCGCGAGGCCATCTTCGGCTCAGGCTTGGGCTCTGGTGGCACGATGCGGGCGCGCACCGCCGGCTTCTCGGGAACGGGAACAGCCTTCAGCGCGGCAAGCTGCGTGCTGACATCCATGCTGTTCGGACCGCCACGCTCAGGGATTTCGGGCGTTGCCTTTACAGTCCGGGTTTTGACGGTGGAGGTGTCGGTGGACGGCGCTGCCGGATCGACCTCGGCCACCATCACCGGCGCCTCATCGACCTTCACCTTCGCCGGTTCCGATCCTGTCGGTGACGGGGTTGCGGCCAGTGTTTCGCCCTCATCCTGCGACGGCGTTACATAGGTCTCGCCGTCAGACAGAGGCTGCAGCACCTCGACCACGACCTGTTCCTCGCTGCCAAGCCATTGCGGCGGCTTCAGCTGGAACAGCCCAGGACCCATGATCCCGACGACCACAAAGACCATCGCGGCGCGAAGAAGATGGTTGTTGTTGAGCGTTATTCCCGTCGTCTCGGACACGGCTCACCCACTCGATGAATGCTGAAAGGCCGGGGCCGTGTCATCGGCCCCTGATGACACCCGCTCCTAGAGATCGGCGGCGCGGACCTCACGAACTTCGGGAATATAATGACGGAGCATGTTCTCGATGCCCATCTTCAGCGTCGCTGTCGAACTTGGACAGCCCTGGCATGCGCCGCGCATCTGCAAGGTGACGATCCCCTCGTCGAAGCCCTGGAACACGATATCACCGCCATCCATGGCCACCGCCGGCCGCACCCGCGTGTCGAGGAGCTGCTTGATCTGACGGACAATGTCGTCCTCGTCCTCATCCTCGGCACCCGCATCGTCTGCCGACGCCTCGACAACAGGCATGCCGGACGCATAATGCTCCATGATGCCAGCGAGGATCGATGGTTTCAGAGCAAACCAGTCAAGCGCCTCCTCCTTGGTTACGGCAACAAAGTCGCCACCAAGGAATACGCCACGCACACCATCGATCTGGAACAGGCGGCGCGCCAATGGCGAGCTTCCGGCACTGTCCTCTGCGGGAAAATCGGCTGTGCCACTGTCCATGACCGGCACGCCTGGAATGAATTTCAATGTCGCCGGGTTCGGTGTGTCCTGCGTCTGGATAAACATTTTTTATGTCCCTCAAGGCTCGGAATCAGGATAGGGCTTGATCAGGCTACCGGCGACATCTCGCCGGCCAGTCTGGACCAGCGGATTACGCGATTCATTACGCGATGCATTACGCCACGCAGGTAAGCCGTCCATGATAAGGTGTTTGCCCTAATATGGAATTAACACTAGCACATTTCGATGGCCGACTTGTGTGAAAATTTTGTCTTTACACCCTGTGGGCCAGCCGATCAGCGATTGCCTGCCCCCAGAAACCCAACAATATCGTTCACCTGATCGATGATCGGGGCGGCGATGGCCTCGGCCCGCGCGGCGCCATCAGCAAGGATTGCATCGATATCGCCGGGGTTTGCCAGAAGCGCGCGCATGCGCGCGCCCATCGGGGCAAGTCTGGAGACGGCCAGATCGGCAAGCGCCGGTTTGAAGTCGCCAAACCCTCTGCCCCCAAATTCAGACAGCACCGCATCGACATCACTGTCAGCAAGGGCCGCATAGATACCAACAAGGTTCTGCGCCTCGCCGCGGCCTGCAAGACCGGCAGCCTCAGAAGGCAGCGCGTCGGGGTCGGTCTTCGCCTTGCGAATCTTCTGGGCAATCAGGTCGGCATCATCGGTCAGATTGATCCGCGAATTGTCAGACGCATCCGATTTGCTCATTTTCGAGTTGCCGTCGCGAAGGCTCATCACCCGCGTCGCACTCCCGAAAATCTGCGGTTCGGGAAGCGGGAAGAAGGGCACATCGAACGCCATGTTGAAGGACTGCGCGATATCGCGGGTCAGTTCAAGATGCTGCTTCTGGTCCTCACCGACCGGAACATGGGTGGCGCGATAGGCCAGAATGTCAGCCGCCATCAATGTCGGATAGGAATAGAGGCCGACGGTGGCGTTTTCACGGTTCTTGCCGGCCTTTTCCTTGAACTGTGTCATCCGGTTCAGCCAGCCAAGCCGTGCGATGCAGTTGAAGACCCAGGCAAGCTGCGAATGCTGCGGCACACAGGACTGGTTGAACAGGATCGAGCGTTCCGGCGAAATGCCGGCAGCCAGCAGACTTGCGGCGACCTCGCGTGTGCTCTGGCGCAATGCCTTGGGGTCCTGCGGCACGGTGATGGCGTGGAGATCGACCACGCAATAGATCGATTCAAAATTGTCCTGCAGTGTCACCCAGTTGCGGATCGCCCCGAGATAATTGCCAAGATGCAGGTTTCCGGTTGGCTGAATGCCGGAGAAAATCCGGTTCTCAGGCATGGGAGGGATGCTTGTCATGGTCCGGTCTCTTTGTCGCGCTACGGGACGGTTCAATCACGCGAGCGTTATGATGGCTGGCGCCGCACGGGTCAAGCCCAAGCCCTCGGCTAGCGCCGCAACAGATGCCGCGGCACCGCGCCGATAACAAGGGCGACCATGACATAGATCGCCCCGCCGCCACCGACCAGGAGGGCCAGCCTGACAACGCCGGGAAGGGTGTCTGTGATGTCCTTCGCCACAAAAAGTACCAGTGCCATCACCGCCGTCGCACCCAGAATGCGGACCGATGCACCACCAGGCGGCAGGCCGAGTGATCTGCCACGGGCAAGGGCCACTGCCAGCGCTGTCGCGGCAACAAAGCCTGATGCCGACGTCGCCAGCGCCAGACCGACATGTCCAAGCACCGGCATCAGGCTGAGCGACAGGGCGATGTTTGTGGTCACTGCCACCACCGATACGCCAAGCACAAATCCGGGGCGTCCATCAGCATAGAAGGCGGGTTGCAGGATCTTGACCATGACATGCGCCGGCATGCCGATGGCATAGGCGGCAAGCGCCGCCGCGGTTGCTGTCACCGCGGCACTGGTGAAGGCACCATGCTGGAACAGTCCCGCAATGATCTGCGGGGCGATGATGATGAGTGCCGCCGCCGCAGGAAGAACCAGAAACGCCGCCAGCTGGATCGCATCGGCAACCGATTGCCGTGCCGCGTCACGCTCGCCGCCACGAAGCTGCGCCGACAGGCGCGGCAACAGGGCTGTGCCAAGCGCGATCCCGATCACGCCAAGCGGCAGCTGCGCCAGCCTGTCGGCAAAATAGAGCCAGGAAATTGCGCCAACCGGCAATAGCGAGGCCAGCACCAGATCGACAATGAGGTTCACCTGCATGATGATGGCGCCGGCCGAGGCAACGGTGAATTTCTTCCACATGCGCCGGATCGCGGCACCGAAACGCGGCAGCCGCCATCGCGGCATCCGCCCCGCCCGGCGCAGCATGATGGCCATCGCGGCAAGCTGCAGGATGCCAGCCAGGATCAACGCCGTGGCCAGCGGCATTGCGCGCTCCACCGCCAGCCAGCCGGTCGCCACCGGGATCACCAGCGCACCACCAACAAGGCACAGGTTGAACAGCACCGGCATGGCCGCCGCCATCATGAAACGTCCCTCGGCATTGGCGATGGCCGACCAGAAGGCAACAAGCGAGATCATTGGCAGATAGGGAAAGCTGACCCGCGCCAGCGTGACTGCTGCGGTCATACGCTCTGGCGTGTCGGCAAAGCCCGGCGCCAGAACAGAAATCACCGCCGGCATGAAGATCTCGCCAAGCACGACAAGCGTCACAAGCACCAGCATCAGCGTTGTCTGCGTTTCGCCGGCCAGGTCGCCTGCCGCTGCCGCGCCGTCCTGCTGCCGCGCTTCGGTATAGGCCGGCACAAAGGCGTTGGCCATTGCCCCCTCGGCGGTCAGCCGCCGGAACATGTTTGGAAGCTTCAGCGCGACGAGAAAGGCATCCGCCGCCGGGCCAGCCCCCAGAAAGGCGGCAAAGACGATGTCACGCAGAAAGCCGAGGACGCGGCTGATCGCGGTCAGCCCCCCGATCTGACGAAAAGCCCCGGCAAGCGATGGCGCGCTCATTCAGCTGCCTCTTCCACCTTGTCGAAAGCCGCCAGCAGCCGGTCGCGGATCGTGTCGAGACGCGCCTCATTGTGAATCTGCAGCCCGAACAGATCCTTCACATAAAACACGTCCACCACCCGCTCGCCATAGGTGGATACGGTCGCCGTCTGGATCTGCAGGCCAAGGTCGGCAAGCGTATGGGTCAGCCGGTGGAGGAGGCCCGGGAAATCACGTCCGTTCACCTCGATCACAGTATGGGAGGAACTGATCCTGTTTGACAGGATCACACGTGAGGGCACCGGCAGGTGACGCACCCGCTCCGGCAGGCTCTGCCAGCGGTCACGAAGTGCCGCCTGCGGACGGAGCGTGCCGGTCACCGCCTTTTCGATGCTGGCACGCAGGCGGTCCAGAAGGCGCCGGTCACTGACAAGTTCGTTGTTGTCTGTCTGCAGCTGGAACACATCAAGGATGGTGCCGTCGGCACAGGTGGTGATGCGGGCGCCAGCGATATTGATGCCAAGCCCGGCCACAGCTCCGGCAACACGCGAGAACAATCCCGCATCATCAACCGTCAGCAATGTCAGCTCGGTGACCTTGCGATCCTCAACCTGCCTGAAATCGGCAAGAAGCGGCACATCCATGGCGCGAAAGGTTCTGCCAAGATCGGCATGGAGGAGATGGGATTCGGTGTCAAAACTGTTCCAGTAGGTGCGCGGCAGCATCGCCGCATAGGTCTCGAACGCCTCGTCTGTCCAGTCTGCCAGCCGCTCCCGTGCCGCCAGCTTTGCCGCTTCGGCGTTGCCGGATGCAATCACCGCGGCATCGGCACCCCGCAGCACGGCATCGGTCTGGTTGTAGAGGTCGCGCATCAGCGCCGCCTTCCAGCCATTCCAGATGGTCGGCCCGACTCCGCGGATGTCAGCCACCGTGAGCACCAGCAGAAGCTTGAGACGCTCCGGCGACTGCACAATGGCGGCGAAATCATCGATGGTCTTCGGATCATTCAGGTCATAGCGGAAGGCTGTCTTGCTCATCACAAGGTGATGGCGGACCAGCCAGCTGACTGTCTCGGTCTCCTCCTGGCTGAGGCCAAGACGCGGGCACAGCTCCAGCGCCAGCTCGGCACCAAGTTCGGAATGGTCGCCGTCACGGCCCTTGGCGATATCATGGAGGAGCGCCGAAACATACAGCACCTGACGCGACTCGATTTCCGGCATCACTCTGGTCGCCACCGGCGCGGTCTCGGCAAGCGCCCCGGTCTCGATCTGATGCAGCACCCCGATCACCTTGATGGTATGCTCATCCACCGTATAGCTGTGATACATGTCGAACTGCATCATCGCGACGATCTTGCCAAAATCGGGAAGGAAGCGGCCCAGAACGCCACTTTCATTCATCAGACGCAGGATCCGTTCCGGATTGCGGCGCGACGTCAGAATGGCGAGAAACTCGGCCGCCGCCGCAGGATCATGGCGGGTGGCGTTGCCAAGTGCCGGCAGCCCGCGGGTAATCCGCTGCAGCGCCTGTGGATGGACATCGGCATTCTGCTCCAGCGCCAGCTTGAAGATGCTCAGCATGCGCAACGGCTCGTCACGGAACATCAGCGCCTGATCGAGATTGATCCGCCCGGCGCGGACGGCAAACGGGCCAAAATGCTGTCCAGGACGAAAATCCTCGGCAAGCATGAGCCGCCTTTTGCGGAAATCGGTCTCCATCGCGGCACAGATGATCCGGGTGAGATTGCCGACATCGCGCGCCGCCAGATAATAGCGCTTCATGAATCGCTCGACACCGCGCATGCTGCCACGCGCCGCGAATCCCATGCGCGGCGCAATCGCCATCTGCGCATCAAAATCCAGCCGCTCCTCCGGGCGCCCGGCCAGAAGATGAAGATGACAGCGTACGGTCCAGAGGAACCGCTGCGCGGCAGCGAAGCGGCGGGCCTCGGTCTCGCGCAGAATGCCCTTTTCGACAATGTCCACGATGCTGTCGGCGCGATAGGCGAATTTGGCAATCCAGAACAGCGTGTGGAGGTCGCGAAGCCCGCCCTTGCCTTCCTTGATGTTCGGCTCCACCACATAGCGCGTGGCACCGTGCTTCTGGTGACGGGCATCACGTTCGGCAAGTTTTGCCTCGACAAAATCGGCAGGCTTAAGGCGTGCCACCTCGCGCCTGAAGGCTGTTTCCAGTTTCCTGTAAAGCGCCACATCACCAGAGATGAACCGCATCTCCAACAGCCCGGTCAGGATCGTATGGTCCTCGCGCGAGGCGCGGATGGTGTCGGTGACCGTGCGCTTGGCATGACCAACCTTCAACCCCAGATCCCACAGCAGATAGAGAAGCTGTTCGACAATGACATCCGCCTGGCTGTCGCGCTCACCGGCTGTCAGCACCAGAAGATCGATATCGGACAGGGGCGCAAGTTCACCGCGGCCATAACCGCCAACCGCGACCAGCGCCAGGCCTTTACCACGATGATAGCTGCTCAGCCGTGTCAGAAGCGCTGACAGAATCTGGTCCATGCCAACCGAGTGTCTGCCAACATAGACGGCGCCGTCGCGGTCGGCCTCGAATCCGGCGGCAATGGCATCCTTCATATCCTTGTGAAGGGCTTTGGCCGCGCTCAGCAGGCTGCTGCGAAATCTGGCATCGCTGCTGTCATCAACATTGTCCAGGGCAGCGTCGAGACGCGCTTCGGAGATCGGCCGCATCGCGTCTGAAAGCGCCGCATCGAGCGGCTGGATCCATTGCCGCCATTGGGTGATCTCGGGGGATGGACCGGCGGTCTGGCGTGTCATCTGTCTCCCTCCGTCTTTGGCGACAACAGGTCACGAAGCTCATAAAGAAGTTCCAGCGCGTCACGTGGGGCCAGCATATCAGGATTGATTGTCTGCAGCCTGTCACGAAGCGGGTCACTGACCGGCGCGGAGGGGACAGACGCGCTGAAATCCTGTTCGAACAACGGCAGTTCCGATGCCAGCTTGCCAGCGTCGATCACCCCATGGCCACCTGACTCCATTTCGGCAAGAAGCGCCTGCGCCCGGCCCGTCACAGCGGCCGGAAGTCCGGCAAGCCGTGCCACATGAACACCATATGACCGGTCTGCCGCACCATCGATCACCTGATGGAGGAAAATGATCTCGCCGTCCCATTCGCGCACCTTCATCGAATGGCAGGACAGCCTTTCCAGGTCGCTGCGAAGGTTGGTCAGCTCGTGATAATGGGTGGCGAACAGGGTCCGGCAGCGGTTCACCTGATGAAGATGTTCAAGGCTGGCCCAGGCAATCGCCAACCCGTCATAGGTGGCCGTGCCGCGACCAATCTCATCGAGAATGACGAATGACCTGTCTGTCGCCCGGTTCAGGATGGCGGCGGTTTCCACCATTTCGACCATGAAGGTTGAGCGGCCACGAGCCAGATCATCCGCCGCGCCTACACGGCTGAACATGCGGTCTATGACACCGATGCTGCACCGTTCCGCCGGCACGAACAGGCCGGCCTGGGCCATGATGGCGATATGGGCATTCTGCCGCAGAAAAGTTGATTTGCCGGCCATATTGGGGCCGGTGATAAGCCAGATATCGCCACCGTCGCCGAGCTGGCAGTCATTCGGAATGAAACTTTCCCCGGCAGGCAGCATGGTTTCGATCACCGCATGCCGCCCGCGAATGACCTCAAAGCTGACATCGTCGCGGATCTCCGGACGGCAGCAGGACCGGCGGGCCGCCAGCGCCGCGGATGCCAGCGCGACATCGATCGCGGCAATGGCCTGTGCCGCCGCTGAAAGGCTGTCCGCCGCCTCCAGAACGGCTGCCCGCAGCCTGTCGAAAATCTCCATCTCGCGGGCCTGTGCCCGGTCTGCCGCCGTCGACAGGTCGCGCTCGAGTTCGGCAAGCTCGGTGGTGGTGAACCGCACCGTCTGCGCTGTTGTCTGGCGGTGGATGAACGCCTCATCCTGCATCAGACGTTCGGCATGATTGTTCCGGACATCGACATGATAGCCGAGGACATTGTTGTGCTTGACCTTCAGCGAGGCGATGCCGGTCGCCTCGATATAGCGTTGCTGCAGGGCGGCAATCAGCCTTCGGCTTTCATCACGAAGGGCCCGAAGCTCATCGAGCGCGGTGTCATATCCGGACCTGACAAAGCCACCATCGCGGGCCAGAAGCGGCACGTCGTCGGCAAGCGCGGGTGTCAGCTCCGCGGCCAGCGATGACGGTGCCATGATCGCGGCGTAGAGGGCCGCAAGGTCGGCCGGCTCGCTTGTCAGCTGATCCGCCCCGACTGTTCCGGAAGTGGCGCGCCCGACCATGTCGGCGGCGGTGCGAAGCGCTTCGGCAAGCGCCTTCAGGTCGCGCGGGCCACCATGCCCCATCGACAGTCGCGATAAGGCCCGGTCAATGTCGGCAAGCCCTTTCATCGCCCGGCGCAGCTCGTCACACAGGTCGGGCTGCCGCAGATACCAGGCGACCAGATCAAGCCGCCTGTTGATGGCACCCTGATCGGCAAGCGGCGCACCGATCCGTGCCGCCAGCAACCTGCCGCCGGCGGCGCTGACCGTCATGTCAATGGCGGCAAGAAGGCTGCCGCGGGTCTCACCTGACAGGGTGCGGGTGATTTCCAGTGACCTGCGGGTGGCCTGGTCGATTTCCATATAGCCTGTTTCGGTCACCGCCTGGATCGGACGAAGCCGTGGCATGTTGCCCTTTTGCGTCAGCTCGATATAGCCGAGGAGGGCGCCGGCAGCGGCCAGCATCGGGCGCGAGAACTGGCCGTATCCGTCAAGGCTGGCAACCCGGTAATAGCTGCACAGCGACCGCTGGCCAGCAGCGGAATCAAACAGGGACGGTGCCTGCTCGGTCATGCAGGTGCCAAGGGTGCCGAGGGTGCCAATGGTACCAAGGATCTCCGGGACCTCATGGCCTGACGGGACCACCAGCTCGGCCGGCATCAGCATCGCCAGCAGGCTCTCCAGCCGCTCTGGCGCGATATCCTGAACCGCAAAGTCGCCAGTTGACATGTCGGCCCAGGCAAGCGCCAGCGCGCCGCCAGACTGGCCAACTGCTGCCAGATAGTTGTGCGACCGGGCGGGGAGCAGATCATCCTCGGTCAGCGTGCCCGGGGTCAGGATCCGGATCACCTCGCGGCGCAACGGACCCTTTCCGCCACGCGCCTTCTGCTGTTCCGGGTCCTCGGCCTGCTCACAGATGGCAACACGGTGGCCAGCACCAATCAGCCGCGCCAGATAGCCATCCACCGCATGCACCGGCACCCCGCACATCGGAATGTCATCGCCATCGCTCTTGCCGCGTTTGGTCAGGGTGATGCCAAGCACGGCCGCGCCGATTTCGGCATCCTCGAAAAACATCTCGTAGAAGTCGCCCATACGGTAGAAAAGCAGGGCGTCAGGGTGCGCCTCCTTGACCTGCATATATTGCGCGATCATCGGTGTTGGCGTCTTTACTTTTGCAGCGCTTGGTGGTGAGATTGGCGGCGTCATGTTAGTCCTTAGGTTACCCCCGCGGCATGTTAGCAGGTGAGGGTACCAATGTTACAGAAATCCGCTACCTTTAGGTCTGGCCGGATGTATCCGTCCGAACCGTCGCCTGTTGCGCACGCCCATTGAACGAATGAAAAATGAATAGCCGGTGTTATGAGCCAAAAAAAGACAAAGCTTGATAAAGAAGCCCTCGCCTTCCACGCCAATGGACGTCCGGGGAAACTCGAAATCACAGCAACCAAGCCGCTGATGAGCCAGCATGACCTGTCGCTGGCCTATTCGCCTGGCGTGGCGGCGCCATGCCTTGCCATCGAGGCCGACCCGGACACCGCCTATGACTATACCGCCAAGGGCAATCTGATCGCGGTGATCTCGAACGGCACAGCTGTTCTGGGCCTTGGCGACATTGGCGCCGCGGCATCGAAGCCGGTGATGGAGGGCAAGGCGGTCCTGTTCAAGAAATTCGCCGATATCGACGGTCTCGATCTGGAGGTCGACACCAAGGATACCGACAAGTTTGTGGAAGCCGTGGCCATGCTGGCGCCAACCTTTGGCGGGATCAACCTCGAGGATATCAAATCCCCGGAATGTTTCATCATCGAGCAGCAGCTGCGCGAGCGGCTGGAAATTCCGGTCTTTCACGATGACCAGCACGGCACTGCCATCATCGCCGCCGCCGGCCTGATCAACGCACTGCATGTGACCGGGCGCAAGATGGCCGACATCCGGGTAGTCTGTAACGGTGCCGGCGCTGCCTCGATCGCCTGTGTCGAGCTGATCAAGAGCATGGGCGTTCCGCATGACAACATCATCCTGGTCGACCGGTCCGGCGTGATCTATCAGGGCCGCGAACAATCGATGAACCAGTGGAAGTCGGCGCATGCGGTGAAGACCGATGCACGGACACTGGAAGAGGCGCTTGTCGGCTCGGACGTGTTCCTCGGCCTGTCAGTGGCCGGAGCGCTGAGCCCGCAGATGGTCGAGAGCATGGCCGACCGTCCGATCATTTTCGCGATGGCCAATCCGGTGCCGGAAATCATGCCGGAAGAGGCGAAAAAGGTACGCCCCGACGCAATCATTGCCACCGGACGTTCTGACTATCCGAACCAGGTGAACAATGTCCTCGGCTTTCCCTATATCTTCCGCGGCGCGCTTGATGTGCGGGCCAGCAAGATCAATGAGGAGATGAAAATCGCCGCCGCTGAAGCCATCGCCATGCTGGCGCGCGAGGATGTGCCGGACGCCGTTGCCGATGCCTATGGCGGACAGGTGCTTCAATATGGCGAGGATTACATCATTCCGGCGCCATTCGATCCGCGCCTGATCTCGGCGGTTTCGTCCGCTGTCGCCAAGGCGGCGATGGACAGCGGCGTGGCACGCAAGCCAATCAAGGACCTGGACCGCTATCGCCGCGATCTGTCGGCACGGCTTGACCCGACTGCCTCGACATTGCAGGTGATCTTCGACCGGATCAGCGCCAACAAGAAACGCGTTGTCTTCGCCGAGGGTGAGGAGGAGAAGGTGATCCGCGCCGCCATGGCCTTCCGCAATGCAGGCTATGGTGACCCGATCCTTGTCGGGCGCGAGCGCCGCATCCACGAGACGATCGAGAGGCTGGGGCTGGAGGGCGCGGAAGACCTGCCGATCACCAATGCCAAGGTCTCCGGCCATAACGAGCTCTATATCGACTTCCTCTATGAGAAGCTGCAGCGCAACGGCGCGCTGCGCCGCGACTGTCAGCGCATGGTCAATCTCGACCGCAATGTCTTCGGCGCCTGTATGGTGCTGAAGGGGCATGCAGATGCCATGGTCACCGGCGTGACCAGATCCTTCAAACCAAGCTTCGACCATGTCACCCGCGTCATTGATCCGCGCGAGGGCAAGGATTTCTTCACCACCTCGATGATCGTGTCACGCGGCCGCACCGTCTTTATCGGCGATGTGTCGGTCCATGAACGCCCGAATGGCGAGCAGATCGCCGACATCGCCGAGGCGATTGCGGCAAAGGCGCGGCAGATGGGCCACACGCCACGGGTCGCGGTGCTGTCTTTCACCAATTTCGGCAGCCCGATGTCGGACATCACCGGCGAGGCCCGGCGTGCCATCGAGGTTCTCGATGCCCGCAAGCCCGATTTTGAATATGACGGTGAGATGTCGGCAGATGTGGCGCTGGATTACGAGCTGATGAAGTCGCGCTACCCGTTCTGCCGCCTGTCCGGCCCGGCGAACATTCTGGTGATGCCCGGGTTGCATTCGGCGAATATCGCCTTCGAGCTGATCCAGAACCTGACCGAAGGGTCGGTCATCGGGCCGATCATGCTTGGCGCGGAAAAGCCGTTCCAGATTGTGCAGATGGGTGCCTCGGTGAACGACCTTGTGCAGGCCGCCGCACTGGCCGCCTATGAGGCGCTTCGCTAGTCAGCCGGTTACAGCTTTTCAGCCATCACCATCGATGCGATATCGGCCTCGGGCCGCGCGCCGATATGTGAAATCACCTCGCCTGCGGTCAGGCTGGCAATGGTTCCTGACGCCAGCGCGTCACGGCCATTGGTGCGCCCGTAGAGATAGCCGGCGGCAAACAGGTCACCGGCACCGGTGGTGTCCTCGACCGGACCAAGTGGACGTGATGCCACCTCGTGCCGGGAGCCACCATGGCCGATAAACGCCCCGGCAGCGCCGCGCGTGATCACCACTTCTGACACCTGCTTGCACAGCGTTTCCGTGGCAGTGGCGACATCACTGTCGCACAGGCTGGCCGCTTCATCCTCATTGGCGAACAGAATATCCACATGGTCATGCACGAAACGCGACAGCGCTTCGCGGTGGCGCTCGGCGCACCAGGGGTCGGACAGTGACAGCGAGACCTGCACGCCGTGATCGCCTGCAAGCCGTGCGGCATGGGCGAAAATCTCCGGCCCTGCCGGCGCATCGAACAGATAGCCTTCGAGATAGATCACTTTCGAAGCAGCCACTTCCTGCGGACGGATGTCGTCCGGCTGGAATTCGATACAGGCGCCAAGATGCGTGTTCATCGACCGGATGGCATCCGGCGTCACCAGAATGATCGACGAGGCGGTTGGCGCACCGTCGGTCTGTGGCGGGGTGGTGAACTGGACACCGGCAGCGCCGATATCGCCGATGAAGGAATGGCCAAGCACATCATCATGGACGCGGCCGGCAAACCCGGCCCGCCCGCCAAGCGCGGCAACGCCGACAGCGGTGTTGGCTGCCGAGCCGCCGGAAATCTCGCGGGCATCGGTGATGTCGGCATAGAGCGCCGCCGACCGCGGCGCGTCGACAAGGTTCATCATGCCCTTGCCTATGTCGCGTGCCTCGAGAAACGCGTCGTCACAGCGGGCAAAAATATCAACAATGGCATTGCCGACAGTCAGGACATCAAGAGGCTGGGACATCTGCATTCCTTATGGTGAGGCCAGTAACATCAAACAACACGCGGCGTCAGCCGACACAGGGTCACCGGAACGCGCGCCGGTTGGTGTAGACAGGTTGGGCGGCAAAAACAAGAAGACATAGCGCGGCACCGGGAAATGCGACAGCGCCGCCTGGCAGGTCGATAAGTGGTTTGCCAGCACCGGCAGGGCTGGTCTAAGGTGCGCTGGCGCAATTTCCATCCCGATCCCGGCTTATTCATGCGGTCATTCCTTATGGTTCGGACATTCATTGTCCCGAAGTTTCGTTTTCTGTCCGTCGGGCTGGCAACAGTGATCCTTGCTGCCTGTGAAGTGCAGCCTGTCGTCACCGCACCCACACCCCCACCACCCGCACCAGCGGAGACCGTCACGGCTGGCACCGCACCACAGGTCGCGCCAGCCGTCACGACCACCAGCGCGGCGACGGACACAGCGGCAGACGCCGCACCCGTGAGCGAAGCGGAACCGCCAGCTGCGGAAATCACGGCAGCAGACACCGTTGAGGGTACGACACCGGACAATGGCGAAAGCGCCGAGTCTTCTGGCGCCGAATCTTCTGGCACCGAGTCATCTGGCACCGACATAGCTGGCACCGAAACATCTGGTGACGAACCAGCCCCGGAAGATCAGCTGGCCGAACCACTGCCGGACCCGCTTCCGGCCAAGGATGATGCCGTCGCAGATGCGCCGACAGGTGGCGAGACAGCTGACGACCAGACAGAGATCACCGAACTGGCCCTGGCGGCACCACCGCCCCCTCCTCCGCCTCCGCCACCACCCCCGCCACCAGCCGAGCTGGCGCCGTCGAGTCTGCAGGGGCTCACACCTGATCAGCTTCGGATCAGACTGGGCGAGGCCGATTTCACGCGGCAGGAAGGTGACATGAGAACCTGGCAATACAGGTTTGCCGACTGTGTGGTGGATTACTTCCTGTTTCCGCAGGACGGCATCAGCCGCGTCGCAAGCTGGGCCTGGCGGGCCCCGATCATCGGCATGAAGCTGGACACCACATCATGCCGGCAGGCGCTTGCCATGCGTGACAAGACCGGCGGCTGAGCCTGGCCAGCGCGTAATTTCGGGTCCACATCCCTCAGGTAAAAACCTTGTCCTTGAACAGGCACAGCGCGGCGATGCTGCAGCTTCCGCAATCCGGTTTGCGGGCCTTGCAGACGTACCGGCCATGCAGGATCAGCCAGTGATGCGCCCCCTTTTTCCAGACCTCGGGAACGCGGCGCACCAGCTCCACTTCGACAGCGTCAGGTGTTTTGCCAGGGGCCATGCCGGTGCGGTTGCCAACACGGAAAATATGGGTGTCGACAGCAATGGTCGGCTGCCCGAATGCCTCGTTCAGAACGACATTGGCGGTCTTCCTGCCAACCCCCGGAAGCGCCTCCAGCGCAGCGCGGTCATCCGGAACAATGCCGTCATGCGCCTCGATCAGGAGTTCTGACAGGCGGTGCACATTCTTCGCCTTGGTGTTGAACAGCCCGATGGTGCGGATGTGATGGGCAATGCCGTCGACGCCAAGCGCCACCATCGCCTGCGGCGTGGCAGCGGCGGCAAACAGCCCCTTTGTCGCGCGGTTCACCCCGACATCCGTGGCCTGCGCCGACAACACCACCGCCACCAGAAGCGTATAGGGGCTGGAATAGGTGAGTTCGGTTTTCGGATCAGGCAACTGGTCGGCCAGCCGCGCGAAACAGGTTTCAATGTCGGCAAGCTTCATCTTGCGGGGGCGCTTCGGGGTGCTCATCGGCTGTGATCTCTGTCTTTGCGGGGGTGGAAAGTTCTGGACGAGTCCCAAGATTGCCCTAATGTCGAGATGGGTGCAATTTCCGCCCCGGTACCAGCTTTTCAGGGTCCCACTGGATTCCGTCATGACTGTCTTCAATCTAGGCTCCATCAATATCGACCTTGTCTACACGGTGCCACATTTCCCGGCCCCGGGAGAGACACTGACGACGCTTGACCACCAGCGCACACTTGGTGGCAAGGGGGCCAACCAGTCGATCGCGCTGGCCCGTGCCGGCGGCGATGTGCGCCATATCGGTGCGACCAACCGCGAAGATGAATGGCTTCGTGCTGAAATGCGTGGTGCCGGAGTCGGGATGTCCGGCGTCCAGGACAGCAGCCTTGCCACCGGCCATGCCATTGTGTCGGTGTCAGTCGATGGCGAGAACCAGATCCTGCTGTTCCCGGGCGCCAATCACGATATCGACATGGATGACGCGAATGCCACGCTTGATCAGGCTGGCGACGGCGACTGGGCGCTGCTCCAGAACGAGACCAATGGGGGCGCGGAGTTTGTTGCTGCAGCGCGCCACCGTGGGCTGAAGCTTGCCTACAGCGCTGCCCCCTTTGATGCCGAAATCACCGCCGGGTTGCTGCCGCATACCGATCTCCTGATCGTCAATGAAGGCGAGGCAGAGGCTTTGGCAGCCATGCTTGGCAAACCCGCCACCGAGGCTGGCATCCCGCACCTGGTCATCACCCGCGGTGGTGACGGGGCCGACTATACCGGCGAGGCCGGCAGCTTTCACCAGCCTGCCTTTGACGTCGATGTGGTCGACACCACCGGTGCTGGCGACTGTTTCTTCGGCTATTTTCTGGCCGAGCTTGCCGTCGGGGTCGCGGTGCCACAGGCGCTACGACTGGCCAGTGCTGCCGGCGCGCTCCATGTCACCCGGCAAGGGGCCGGTGCGGTGATCCCAGATCGCGCCGATGTCGAGGCCTTTCTGGCAACGGCAACCTGACATCCATCTTCAAGCCCTGACATCCATTTTCAAGAAAGGCGTTCATGGTACAGAAACTCATCATCGACACCGATCCGGGCATTGATGACGCGATGGCCATCCATATGGCCTTTGCCGATGCCCGCATCGAGGTTGTCGGACTGACCACCATCTTTGGCAATGTCACCACGAAGCAGGCCACACGCAATGCGCTGCACCTCTCACAGATGGCGCATTACCCGGTTGATGTGGCGCATGGCGCGGACCGGCCGCTGACGCGCGACCCGCACCCGCCAGCTGATTTTGTTCACGGCCCCGAGGGCTTTGGCGGGCTGCCCGCGCCGGACGTCGAAACAGCACCCGATCCGCGCGATGCCGCAAGGTATCTGTGCGAGACCTGCGCTGCCGCACCCGGCGAGATCATCATCTGCGCTGTCGGTCCCTTGACCAACCTGGCTGCCGCGCTTGCGCTCGACCCGGACATCACCCGTACCGCGGCGCGCGTGGTGGTGATGGGCGGCAGCGCCGCACGCCACGGCAATGTCAGTGACTGTGCCGAGGCGAACATCTGGAACGACCCGCACGCCGCAGATGCGGTATTCGCCGCAGACTGGGACGTCACCATGGTGGGGCTTGATGTCACCGAGAAAACACAATGCACGCCTCAGGATTTCACCGATCTCGCCAAGGCGTCTCCGATCATCGGCGGATTTCTGCAACAGGCAGCGGATTTCTATTTCGACTTTCACGAGGCCAAGACCGGAACGCGATCCTGTTTCATGCATGATCCGTCGGCCATTCTGGCGATCACCGATCCGGCATTGTTCGGCTTTCAGACCACACCGATCTCGGTGGTCTGCGAGGGCGAGGAAACCGGTCGCACGATTGCTGGCCCGGCAACCGGCCGGCGCGCCACACATGTGGCAATGACCGTGGACAGCCAGGCGGCGCGACAACGTTTTCTTGGCCTCGTCAGGGCGGCCGACCATATGGCGACAGACAGAATGGCACGTGATAACTGCTGACATCCTGTGGCAATCTCTTCAATATGGTGTGCGAGTTGTGACCCTGGGTGATTTTGAGAGGAACAGGACATGAAGGTCGAAACTGTTGATTACAAGGCCGCTTACGCCGCCGAAACGCTGGCGCGATCGCTGCGTGACACCGGGTTTGCGGTACTTGCCAATCACCCGATCACGCCAGACCGGATCGACGCGATTTACGGTGCCTGGGGAGACTTCTTTGCGGGAGACGGGAAATTCGATTTCGCCGTGCAGCCGCCAGCGCATGACGGCTATTTCGCCTTTCGTTCAGAGAACGCCAAGGATTCTCCGGTGAAGGACCTGAAGGAATTCTTTCATGTCTATCCCGGATGCCGCCTTCCCGCCGATATCGAGGCGCTGACTCGCCAGATCTATGCCGATCTCGACAATCTTGGGCGCGAGCTTCTGGGCTGGATCCAGGCGCAGGCACCTGCCGAGGTTACGGACGATTTGTCGATGCCGCTGGACAAGATGATGGAGGGAAGCGACCAGAGCCTTCTTCGTATCCTGCATTACCCGCCTGTCGAGACCGCCGAGCCGGGCGCCATCCGCGCCGCCGCGCATGAAGACATCAACCTGATCACATTGCTGCTGTCCGGATCAAAGCCGGGTCTTCAGGCGATGGATGCCGACGGCAACTGGCATGATGTGGCCTGCGACCCCGGCATGATCACGATCAATAACGGCGATATGCTGGCGATGGCCACCGGCGACCACTTCCCGTCGACGACGCACCGGGTGACCAATCCCGATGCCGGCCAGAATGTGTCGCGCTACTCCATGCCGATGTTCCTTCACCCGCGCCCGGATGTGCCGCTTCGTCCGGACATGACAGCAGATCAGTATCTTCAGAAGAGGCTTCGCGAAATCGGCCTGAAATAAGCCGTGCAGGGCGCAAAGAAATTGGACTGGTTCCCAAAAAGACGGTAGGAATCAATGGGGATGAAAGGTGTCGCAAAAAGACGCCGCACCATCAAAACGCCGGGCCTTTGCCGGGCGCTTTACAGCTACGGGAGAAATGAAGATGTTTTTGAAAAAGATTGCTCTGACTTCAGGCGTTGCGGCAGCGTTCATGCTGGCCTCGGCTTCGGCGGCCACCGCCTTCACCGCCTGCCAGGTCACAGACGTTGGTGGCATTGACGATTCCGGCTTCAACGAGACAGCCTGGAAGGGCGTCCAGGACGCGATGAAGGATTTCGGCGTTGAAGGCCGCTATCTGGAATCGCAGTCGGAGACGGATTACGAGCCGAACCTGAACGCACTCCTTGACGCAAAGTGCGATGTCATCATATCGGTCGGCTTCCTGATGGCCGATGCCACCGCCAATTCGGCGAAGGCCAACCCGGGCAGCAAGTTCTCGATTGTCGACATGGCCTATGACCCGACCATCCCGAATGTCCTCGGCCAGGTCTATGCCACCAACGAAGCCGCCTTCATGGCAGGCTATCTGTCGGCAGGCATGTCGAAGACCGGTGTTGTCGGCACGTTTGGCGGCATCAACATCCCGCCTGTCACCGCCTTCATGGACGGCTTCTATTACGGCGTTGCCTATCACAACAGCCAGAAGGGCACCGATGTGAAGGTTCTCGGCTGGAACCCGGACAGCAAGGATGGCCTGTTCACCGGCAATTTCGAAAGCCTCGATGATGGCCGTGCCTATGCCCAGAACCTGTATGATGAAGGTGCCGATGTGGTGATGCCGGTTGCCGGCCCGGTCGGCCTTGGCTCGTCGGCTCTGGCCATGGAGCTTGGCACCGACGCGCTGAAGATCGTTGGGGTTGACGCCGACATGACGCAGACCGACTCCGGCAATGCCGAAGTGTATCTGACCTCGGTGGTGAAGCGCATGGACTCCACCGTGAAGGAAGTCATCAAGCGCGCCATGGACGGCAGCTTCGAAGGTGGCCTGATGGTCGGAACCGTTGCCAATGGTGGTGTCGGTATCGCGCCTTACCACAGCTTTGACAGCGTCATTCCAGCCGGTCTGAAGGCTGAGGTTGAAGAGATCAAGGCTGGCATCATCGCCGGCACCGTCAACGTCGGCGGCTGATCCTGACAAACACCCGTTGCCGCCGGTGTCTGCCTGTGGCAACGGGTTTTTTTGTGGGTTGCTTTCATGAATATCGAGATTCGGGGTATCAGCAAGCGTTTCGGCCCGGTGCAGGCCAACCAGGATATTGACCTGGACATCCGCGCTGGCGAGGTGCTTGGCCTTCTTGGCGAGAATGGCGCCGGGAAATCCACCCTGATGAATGTATTGTCCGGGCTTTACCGACCTGATTCCGGCGACATCATCATTGATGGCACAGCGGTGTCCTTTGACGGGCCTGGCGACAGCATCGCCGCCGGAATCGGCATGGTGCACCAGCATTTCATGCTGGTGCCTGTTTTCAGCGTTGTCGAGAATGTCATCCTCGGGGTCGAGCCGACCGGCGCAGCCGATTACCTCGATCTGGATGCTGCCCGCGCGCAGGTGCAGCAGATCAATGACAGCTATGGCATGGAGGTGCCAAGCGACGCACTGATCGAGGATCTTCCCGTCGGCATCCAGCAACGCGTGGAAATTCTCAAGGTTCTGTTCCGCTCCGCCGATGTTCTGATCCTTGACGAGCCGACCGCCGTTCTCACCCCGCAGGAGGTCGAGGCCTTTTTCGGTATCGTGCGCGCCCTTCGCGATGCGGGCAAAGCCATCGTCTTTATCACCCACAAGCTTCACGAGATTCTCGAGATTGCCGACCGCGTCAGCGTTCTGCGCCAGGGCCGGATTGTGGGCAATGGCGTGCCGTCCGAATTCTCCGAGGCCGATCTTGCCGAGATGATGGTGGGCCGGCCGGTCAGCTTTTCGGTTGGCCGTGAGGCTGCCACACCCGGTCAGCCTGTTCTTGAGCTTGCCGATGTCTCGCTTCTCGATGCCGGGCTGGAAGCGCGTCTGCAGTCCATCAGCATGACGGTGCGCGCCGGCGAGATTGTCGGTGTTGCAGGGGTTCAGGGCAATGGCCAGACCGAGCTTGTCGAGGCGATCACCGGCCTTGCCTCGGTCAATGCTGGCAGGGTCACCTTCAACGGCATCGACATCACCGCGACGAGCGTCCGCCAGCGGCACCGCATGGGAATCGCCCATATTCCCGAAGACCGCTTGAAGTCGGGCATGGTGGCAGGCTTTACAGTGGCAGAGAACATGGTGCTGAACCGCTATTATGACGAGCGTGTCGCGCGTGGTGTGGTGATCGACTGGTCGCGCGCCGAGGAGCAGGCCGCAGCCGCCTGTCTGAAATTCGATGTGCGCACACCAAGCGTGTTCCTCGGGGCCGGCAGCCTGTCCGGCGGCAACCAGCAGAAAATGGTTGTGGCCCGTGAGCTGGAACGTGATGTGCGCCTTGTCGTGGCGTCGCAGCCAACCCGCGGGGTGGATGTCGGGTCCATCGAATTCATTCACCAGCAGTTGATGGCCTGCCGCGATGCCGGCAACGCCGTTCTGATCATCTCTTCCGAACTGGACGAAATTCTCGACCTGTCCGACCGCATCTATGTGATGTTCGAAGGCCGTGTGACCGCCGAATTCGACAATCAGGACAGCTGTGCCGACCGCAATGCCATCGGCCTTGCCATGGCGGGTGTGAACAGGACCGAAGCCGCATGACCCGCGCCCCATCCGACACTGCCCCAGATGCTGCCCCAGATGCTGCCCCAGACACTGCCCCAGACACTGACAGCCGTCTTCGCGCCTTGCTGGCACCGACCATCGCCACCCGCGGTGATCTTCGTGAAGTTGTGCTGATCCCGCTGTTGGCGGTCTTTCTGGCGCTTGTCATCGGCGCGCTGATCATGATGGCCACCTCGGTGGCCCCGGCCACCATCCTGAAGAGTTTCGTCGCGATGGCGGACGGGTCGCTTGGCTCGATGAACGCCATTTCCGAAACGCTGACAGCCTCGATCCCGCTGGTCATGGCCGGGCTCGGGATCGGGCTTGCCTTCCGCGCCGGGCTGTTCAATATCGGGGCCGAAGGACAGATGGTGGTCGGCGGCCTTGCCACCGCCATTGCCGCCTTCAGTTTCACCGGACTGCCGATGATCCTGCATCTGCCGCTGGCACTTCTGATCGGGATGTCGGTGGGGGCGGTCTATGCCGCCATCGCCGGCGTGCTGCGCGCCACCACCGGGGCGCATGAGGTGATCTCGACGATCATGCTCAACCTGATTTCCTTCCGGCTTCTCGACTATCTTCTCCGCCAGCCCTACATCCAGAAGGAGGGCCGGGCCGACCCGATCTCCAGGGCTGTTCTGGAAACTGCCGAGCTGCCGCGTCTTCTGACCTTTCTTGATCCGAACCTGAGGCTTCATCTCGGCCTTTTCATCATGCTGGCAGCCGTGGCCATCGTCTGGTGGCTGCTGTTCCGCTCGAAACTGGGATTCGCCTTCCGGATTTCCGGCGAGAACCCGGGGGCGGCCCGCTATGCAGGCATCCGCGCCGGGCTGACCGTGGTGCTGGCGATGGCGATTGCCGGGGCACTGGCGGGTCTGGCCGGCGCCACACAGGTCAGTGGCGTGCTTGGCCGTGCCACACCGGGCTTCACTGCCGGCATCGGTTTTGACGCCATCGCCGTGGCGCTTCTTGGACGCTCGCATCCGGTCGGCATCCTTCTCGCCGGGCTGCTGTTCGGCGCGCTCGAGGCAGGTGGTCGCCAGATGCAGGTGGATGCCGGCGTGTCGATTGACATGATCAGCATCATCCAGGCGCTGATCATCATTTTTGTCGCGGCACCGCTGCTGATCAAACGTCTCTTCCCGCCGCTGTTCCGAAACCGCGTCACAGCAGGAGGCGGTCATGAATAGCCAGACGACAGCCGCCGCACCGCGCGCCATAGACTGGCGCGCCTCGATCACTGGCGGGGCGCTGATCCTGCTGGCGCTGGTCATCGCCTTTCTTCTGGATTCGCCCTGGGATTCGGTCTCGACCTTCAAGATTTCGCGGCCACGCGATGTCTGGGTGGTTGGCCACCTGACGTTGCCAAGCCAGTGGTTCACCACCATCGCAGCCGTGGTCCTCGCCTTTCTGGGAACAAGACTGTTTCTGAAAGGGGGTGGGCGCTGGACGACGCTGTCGCTTGCCGTTGCGCTTGTCATTCTGGCGATGGCCTTTCTGGTCTGGGCCACTGCCGGCAAGTCGATCTCGCTGACCGGCATGCTGCAGGCGACGGTGGTCCGGGCTGTGCCGATCGCGCTTGCCGCGCTCGGCGGTATCCTGTGTGAACGTGTCGGGGTGATCAACATCGCCATCGAGGGCATGCTGCTGGCGGGGGCCTTTGCCGGGGCGCTGTTCGGATCCCTGATGGGGGGCTGGGCCGGCATCATCTGCGCCATGCTGATCGGCGGGGTGTTTGGCCTCTTGCTGGCGGTGCTGGTGATCACCTACCGGGTCGACCAGATCATCGCCGGGGTGGTGATCAACCTGTTCGTACTGGGGCTGACCTCCTATGTCTCGAGTCAGGTTTTTGCGGAATTCCGCTGGCTGAACAAAGCCACACCGTTCCGCGCCTTCAAGATTCCGGTGCTTGGAGACATCCCGCTGGTCGGACCGGTGCTGTTCAACCAGAACCTGTTTGTCTATGGCGCGCTGATCCTTGTGACGCTGTCGACCTATTATCTGTTTCACACACGATTCGGGCTTCGTGCCCGCGCTGTTGGCGAGCACCCGCGCGCCGCCGACACGCTTGGCATCGATGTCATCAAGACACGGTATGCCCATGTCATCGCCGCCGGCATGGTGGCAGGATTTGGTGGGGCATGGTTTACCCTGGGATCGGTCGGCAGGTTTGACGAGAACATGACGTTCGGGCGCGGCTTCATCGGTCTGGCGGCGATGATCTTCGGGCGCTGGCACCCGCTTGGTGCGCTGGCCGCGGCGCTGATCTTCGGCTTTGCTGATTCCCTGCAGCAGAAACTGTCGATCCTGAACACCCCGATCCCGTCGGAATTCCTGTCGATGGCGCCTTACATCGCGACGATTGTGGTGGTTGCCGGGCTGGTTGGCCAGGCGCGCCCGCCAGCCGCCATCGGCAAACCCTATGTCAAGGACTGACCCTTCAGGAGAGGCCTTCATGACAGACATGACTGAGCAGGAAGAGCGGCTGGTCGCTGCCGCAATTGCCGCGATGGGTCAGGCCTACGCCCCCTATTCGAAGTTTCCGGTCGGCGCCGCCATCCTCGATGAGGGTGGCGGCATCCATAGCGGTGCCAATGTCGAAAATGCCGCCTATCCGGTTGGCAATTGTGCCGAGGCCAGCGCCATCGCCGCCATGGTGATGGCCGGTCGTGGCCGGATCAACGCCATCGCGGTTGCCGGTGGTGATGGCAAGATGCTGTGCACCCCCTGCGGGGCATGCCGCCAGCGGATTCGTGAATTCGCCGCACCGGACACGCCGGTGCTGATCAGCGGGCCCGACGGGCTGCAACGCAGGTTCACCCTGGAAGAGCTTCTTCCGGAAAGCTTTGGTCCGGAAAATCTTGGCTAACGCCGGTCAGTCGGTGCCGTAAATCCGGTCGCCAGCATCACCAAGGCCAGGCAGGATATAGGCCTTGTCATTCAGCTCGCGGTCCATCGCCGCGGTGATGATCGGGATATCGGGATGCGCCGACTGCAGGGCCCGGACCCCTTCCGGTGCTGCCACAAGGCAGGAAAAGACGATATCCCTGACCCCCATCTCGCGGAGCTTGTCGGCGGCCATGATGGCGCTGCCACCGGTCGCCAGCATCGGGTCGCCAAGGATCACCTGTCTGTCACCAATGTCCGAGGGAAGGCTGCTGTAATA
>NTKV01000060.1 GCA_002457745.1 SAR116 cluster bacterium MED-G06
CTTCTGGTTTGCCTTGGCTGCCATGAATGTTGTCTACTTTCCTACGCATGGGCCCGGGCCCATGCCGATCTGTCACAATTCAACCCGTATTGGGTCAGCGTGGCACGGTGGCTGTCGTGGAGAAAAGTCCGGAGGCACCACCGACAAGCCGGAGCAATTCATCCAGCTGCCGACCGGCGTCCTCGCCGGAGAGTGTCCCGGGATCGAAAGGCATTCTCGCCTTCATCTCGTCCCCCTCGAGCACGTCAATCGATTCCGTGACTTTCAACCCCTGTAAATGATGCCTAAGCGCCGCCGCGTCAAGGTCTGGATCACGTATAACGGCATCTATGGCCGCTTTTTTAAGGGCTTCGAGGGCGGCATCGGCAGAATCGATCTGCAACAGCGACTCATACCTATCGGGCACCAGCGCCGGATGCGCCAGAATCAGCGCGCAGATCGCCCGGTGTCGATGGATCGCGCCAGCATTGGGCCGGCGGACCCGCGGCCGCGGAATTGCGCCACCAGAGCCACGCGACAGCCCGCGGCCCGCGGCGCGCATGGCCGCGATTCGCGCCTCCACCTCGTCGGCAAAGGCACTGCGGACCTGGTTGTGCCCGATCTGCCTGACCTGCCCACGCACGGACTGCCAGAATTCGGCACGCTGTTCGGGCTGGCGGAGGTCGAGCTCGGCGGCAAGGCTTGTCCAGAGACTGTCAATCAGCGAGCTTGCCGTGCTGATCACCTTCAGCAACCCGTCACCCCCCTCGCTTCGCAGCAGATCATCCGGGTCCTGGCCGGCAGGCAGCATCGCAAGGCGTGCCGATTTGCCGGGCTGCAGCAACGGCAGCAGCCGTTCCAGTGCCCGCCTCTGCGCGCGCTGTCCTGCGGCGTCACCGTCAAAACACAAGACCGGCTCGTCATGAAGCTTCCAGAGATGCGCGATCTGCTCTTCGGTCAACGCCGTACCAAGCGGGGCTACGGCGGTAGCCACCCCGCTTTGCTGGATGGCGATGACATCCATATAGCCCTCGGCGACAAGAAGCGGCAGCTTGCGGCGCAGCCCTTCACGCGCCTGGACCCACCCATAAAGTACATTCTTTTTCGAAAAGGTCGGGCCCTCACCCGAATTCAGATATTTCGGCTGCGCATCGCCAAGCGCCCGCGCCCCAAAGGCAATGACCCGACCCTGGCGGTCCTCGATCGGAAACATCACCCGGTCACGAAAATAATCAAACAGCTCGCCGTCGCGGTCGCTGCGCCGGATGACGCCGGCTGCCAGCATGTCATCATCACTGAACCCGCGCGCCGACAATGCCGCGCGCAACCCACCCCGCGGCGCATAGCCAAGCCGGTAGGTTGCCAGCACCTCTGCGCCGAGGCCACGCCCCTGAAGATAGCGCGCCGCATGGCTGCCATCCTGGCGTTGCAGCCCGGCCTGAAAATATTTCGCCGTTTCCTCGAGAATATCGAGCGCCGCCTTGCGCTGACGGGTGCGCTGCGGATCTTCCGGCGCACTTTGCGGCACGGTCATCCCGGCCATGCCGGCAAGCCGTTCCACCGCCTCCATGAATTCCAGACCATCGGTCTCGCGAAGGAAGGAGATGGCGTCGCCATGCGCGCCGCAGCCAAAGCAGTGGTAAAACCCCTGATCATCGACAACCGAGAAGGAGGGCGTCTTTTCCGAATGGAACGGACACAGACCCGAGAACCGCCGTCCTTTGCGCGTCAGCTTGACCCGCTTGCCGACGATGTCGGACAGCGGCACACGCTGGCGCAGATCCTCGATGAATTCAGGCGGTACGGCCATCGGCTCCCCGGACAGCTTCGAGAGGGATCACGGCGACGGCACGCCACCGCCCCATATGATGCGGCATATAATGCGACGATGCCGGAAAACGGGCAAGGTGGCGCGGATCACCCGGTGCCGAGAAGCGCGGCCTTGACCTTCTGGCTGGCGGTGGAGAAATCCATCTGGCCGGCATGCGCCGACTTCAGATGTGCCATCACCTGCCCCATATCCTTGATCGAACCGGCTCCTGTGTCGGCAATCGCCGCCGCGATGGCGGCATCGATTTCGGCATCACCAAGCTGGGCTGGCAGAAATCCGGTGATGATCCTGATTTCGGCTTCCTCGGCCTCGGCAAGCTCCGGGCGGCCACCATCACGGTACATTTTTGCCGATTCGTTACGCTGCTTGATCATGGTCTGCATCATGGACAGGATTTCGTCATCGCCGATCCCGTCCTGATTGCCGTTGCCGCGTGCGGCAATGTCCCGGTCCTTCAGCGCGGCGCTGATCAACCTCACGGTGGCCAGCGCGGCCTGATCCTTGGCCTTCAGGGCGTCTTTCATTGCCGCGGCAACATCTTCGCGCAAATTCGCCATACTACACCTGCCTTGATTCGTTCCCTGCCAACGCAGCTTATACCGGCCGCCACGTCCCGCGAGAGGCAGGCTTGTAGCGGCAAAACGAGCCCTGTGCAAGAGGCGGACGATTTCGCCCAACCTGCCACTTGACCGGCTGACCTGCCTTATGTATCACACATCGGCCCCGGCTCCTTGCTCTAAATAGCGCCGTCCAACGGACGATCGCCGCGACAAGTCTGCCGGGCCGTCATGATAGACCAGATGCTGCAAGGATCACGATGGCGCCGAACTCGAACTCTGGCCGGCCTGTTGCCGCGCCCAGCCCTGCCACGAAGGCACCGACTGCCGTTCTAGTTCTCAGTGATGGAAGCGTATTCAAAGGCCACGGCTTTGGGGCGACCGTCACAAATGTCGGCGAGGTCTGCTTCAACACATCGATGACCGGCTATCAGGAGATCATGACCGATCCGTCCTATGCCGGCCAGATCATCACTTTCACCTTTCCGCATATCGGCAATGTTGGCGCCAATCCGAAGGACCATGAGACCGGCGCGCCGTCCGCCCTTGGCATGATCACACGCCAGCTGCCGACCGACCCGGCGAGCTGGCGAAGCGACACATCGCTCGACACATGGATGATTGCCAACAACCTTCCCGGGATCGCCGGCATCGACACCCGCGCCCTGACCCGCCGCATCCGTGACGCCGGCGCACCAACGGGTGTGATCTGCCATGATCGTGACGGGGTTTTCGACATCGAGGCGCTGACCGCCATGGCAACATCCTGGCCGGGGCTTGCCGGCATGGATCTGGCGATCGAGGTGACCGGCGGGTCCAAGACAGACTGGGACGAGGGAAGCTGGGATTTCATCGAGGCACGCCACCGCCAGACCGAAGCCCGCCATCGTGTCGTCGCCATGGATTTCGGCTGCAAGCACAATATCCTGCGCTGTCTCACCGACGCTGGCTGCGATGTCACCGTTGTGCCGGCAGACACCAGCGCCGAGACCATCCTGGCGATGAAGCCTGACGGCGTGTTCCTGTCGAACGGCCCCGGCGACCCGGCCGCCACCGCAGATTATGCCGCCGCCCAGATCGGCAGCATCATTGATGCGGACACACCTGTTTTCGGCATCTGCATCGGCCATCAGCTGATGGCGCTGGCGATGGGCGCCTCGACCACCAAGATGGACCGCGGTCACCGCGGTGCGAACCATCCGGTCAAGGACCTTGCCACTGGCCGCATCGAGATCACCAGCCAGAACCACGGCTTCATGGTTGATCCGGACAGCCTTCCTGACACTCTGGAAGTGACACATCTGTCGCTGTTTGACGGGTCGATCGAAGGGCTGCGTCACCTGGAAAAGCCTGCTTTCTGTGTGCAGTATCACCCCGAATCGTCACCGGGACCGCATGATTCGCGTTACCTGTTCGACAGATTCACCGCGCTCATGGACGAGCGGAAAGGTTAAGGATGCCGCGCCGCGACGACATCAGCTCCATCCTCATCATCGGCGCTGGCCCGATCATCATCGGCCAGGCCTGCGAGTTTGACTATTCCGGTGCCCAGGCCTGCAAGGCACTGAGGGCCGAGGGGTACCGGGTGATCCTGGTGAACTCCAACCCGGCGACGATCATGACCGATCCGGAGATGGCAGACGCCACCTATATCGAGCCGATCACACCGGCAACGGTGGCGCGCATCATCGAGACCGAGCGCCCCGACGCGCTGCTGCCGACGATGGGAGGGCAGACCGCGCTGAACACTGCACTGGCGCTGGACAAGGACGGCACCCTGACAAAATTCGGCGTCGAGATGATTGGCGCGCGGCCAGCGTCCATCGAGAAGGCCGAGGACCGCGAACTGTTCCGTGTCGCCATGGAAAAGATCGGGCTGCAATGCGCCCGTGCCCGCACCGTCAATAACTTTGATGATGCGCTCGAGGCACTTGATGTCGTCGGGCTGCCGGCCATCATCCGTCCATCCTTCACCCTTGGCGGCGAAGGCGGCGGTGTGGCCTATAACCGCGCCGAGTTTGAGGAAATCGTCGGAAACGGCCTTCGCCTGTCCCCGGTCAGCGAGGTGCTGATCGAGGAATCGATCCTTGGCTGGAAGGAATTCGAGATGGAGGTGGTGCGCGACACCGCCGACAACTGCATCATCGTCTGCTCGATCGAGAACATGGACCCGATGGGGGTTCATACCGGCGATTCCATCACGGTGGCACCGGCCCTGACGCTCACCGACAAGGAATACCAGGCGCTTCGTGATGCGTCTCTTGCGGTGCTTCGCGAGATCGGCGTCGATACAGGCGGATCGAACGTTCAGTTCGCTGTCTGCCCGGATACCGGCCGGATCATCATCATCGAGATGAACCCGCGGGTCAGCCGGTCATCCGCGCTGGCCTCGAAGGCAACCGGCTTTCCGATCGCCAAGGTCGCGGCCAAACTGGCGGTCGGCTACACGCTGGACGAGCTGGCGAACGACATCACCGGCGTCACCCCGGCAAGCTTCGAGCCGACCATTGACTATGTGGTCACGAAGATTCCGCGCTTTACCTTCGAGAAATTCCCGGGGTCGGACGCCAAACTCTCGACCTCGATGAAGTCTGTCGGCGAGGCGATGGCGGTCGGCCGGTCCTTCGAGGAAAGCCTGCAGAAAGCGCTTCGCTCGATGGAAACCGGCCTGAGCGGTCTCGACGAAGTGGCGATTCCGGAGCCTGACTCCGCGCTTGGCGGTGACCCGCTTCGTGGCTGGCTCGGCGAGTTTGTTCCCTTCCGCATCCTTCGCATCGCCCAGGCCATGCGCACCGGCATGTCGGTCGAGGAGGTCGCTGGCATCACCAAATGGGACCCGTGGTTCCTGTCGCGCATCAAGGCCATCCTCGATGCCGAGGCACGGCTGGCAGAAGATGGGCTGCCAGGTGATGCAGACAGCCTGCAGACATTGAAATCAATGGGCTTTGCGGATGCCCGCATGGCCAGCCTGACCGGCATGTCTCGCGCCGAGGTAACCGCCACGCGTCAGGCCGCCGGGGTGCATCCGGTGTTCAAGCGGATCGACACCTGCGCTGCCGAATTCGCCGCCGAAACGGCCTATATGTATTCCAGCTACGAGCCCTTTGTCGGGGCCGAGTGCGAAGCCGCCCCGGCGGACCGCAAGAAGGTGGTCATCCTTGGCGGCGGCCCGAACCGGATTGGCCAGGGGATCGAGTTCGACTATTGCTGCGTTCATGCCTGCTACGCGCTGTCGGATGCCGGCTATGAAACCATCATGATCAACTGTAACCCCGAGACTGTGTCGACGGATTACGACACCTCCGACAGGCTGTATTTCGAGCCGCTGACCGACGAGGATGTGATCGAGGTGATCCGCCGTGAGTCGCAGGCCGGCGCCATGCATGGTGTTGTCGTGCAGCTTGGTGGACAGACGCCGCTGAAGATTGCCGCCGCCCTGGAAGAGGCCGGCATCCCTATTCTGGGAACCAGCCCGGACGCCATCGACCTTGCCGAGGACCGTGAGCGCTTCCAGCAGCTTGTCGACAAGCTTGAGCTTCGCCAGCCGCATAACGGCATCGCCCATTCCGCCGAGGAAGCCCGCGAGATCGTCGCCCGTGTCGGGCTGCCGGTTGTCATCCGGCCGTCCTATGTCCTTGGCGGACGTGCCATGGAAGTGGTTCATCACGAGGCCGATCTGGAACGCTATATGCGTGAGGCGGTTGTTGTCTCCGGCGACAACCCGGTGCTGATCGACAGCTTCCTGAACAACGCCATCGAAGTCGATGTCGACGCGCTGTGCGATGGCGAGGATGTCTATATTGGCGGCATCATGGAGCATATCGAGGAAGCCGGCATCCATTCCGGTGACTCTGCCTGTTCGCTGCCGCCGCAGACCCTGTCGGAGCCATTGCTTGCAGAAATCCGCCGCCAGACAGAGGCGCTTGCCCGCGCCCTTGGCGTGGTCGGGCTGATGAATGTGCAATATGCCATCAAGGACGAGGACATCTACCTCCTCGAGGTGAACCCGCGCGGCAGCCGCACCGTCCCGTTCGTTGCCAAGGCCACCGGTGTGCCGCTGGCGAAGATTGCGGCGCGGGTGATGGCTGGCGAGAAGCTTGCCAGCTTCAACCTGTCCGACATCGCGCTTGACCATGTTGCGGTGAAGGAAGCTGTCTTCCCCTTCGCCCGCTTCCCGGGAAGCGATGTGGTGCTGGGACCGGAAATGAAGTCCACCGGCGAGGTGATGGGGATCGACCGCGATTTCGGTCTGGCCTTCGCCAAGAGCCAGCTTGGTGCCGGCGTTGACCTGCCGCTGTCCGGCAAGGTCTTTGTGTCGGTGCGCGACGAGGACAAGGAGGCAATCATCGACAGCTGCCGCATTCTCCACGAGATCGGCTTCGAGATCCTGGCGACAGGTGGCACCACCACCGCCCTGAACGCCGCGGGTGTACCGGCAACCCGCATCAACAAGGTGATGGAAGGCCGGCCACATGCCGTTGACGCGATGCTGTCAGGCGACATCCAGCTGGTGTTCAACACCGCCATGGGCGCGGCCTCGATGCGGGATTCTTTCTCCTTGCGTCACACTGCATTAACGAACAAAATTCCCTATTACACGACGGTATCAGGCAGTCGCGCCGCCGCGCAGGCCATCAGGGCCATGCAAAAGGGCGATCTGGGTGTTCGCACGCTCCAGGGTTTTCTGTCCGACATTGCCAGCTGATCTTGCTGCCTGACGGCGCGGACGACCCGCACGCCCGGCACCTGGATGACGAGTTTTGGGTTGGTGACGGCATGTCCGTATCGACACCGCGTGATAACGACAGGATGGCGGCCGGGCATGAGCCACCGCTGTTCAGATGGATAAGCGAAGAGGAATGCCGCCTTCGGGTGGCCAGAGAGACACGATGGAAAAGATTCCCTTCACCCCGCAGGGGCTGGATGCAATCAAGGAAGAACTGGCGCATCTCAAGGGCTATGAACGGCAGGCGGTGATCAATGCCATTGCCGACGCCCGCGAGCATGGCGACCTTTCGGAGAATGCCGAGTATCACGCGGCGCGCGAGAAGCAGTCCTTTATCGAAGGGCGGATTACCGAGCTTGAGGATGTGACCAGCCGCGCCGAGGTGATCGATGCCGACAAGCTGTCTGGCGACAAGGTCACCTTCGGCACAACGGTCGCGGTTGCCGACGAGGATACCGACGAGGAATCGACCTATCATATCGTTGGTCCCTATGAGGCGGACATCAACCGCGGGCTTGTGTCCACCTCCTCGCCGATCGCGCGCGGGCTGATCGGCAAATCGGTCGGCGACTCCGCCGAGGTGCACACCCCCGGCGGCGTAAAAAGCTACGAGATCCTGTCGATCGACCTGTTCGACATGAGCAAGGTGTAGGCGGGGATCCTAACCCTCGATTCCGTCGACTGGAACGCCCGGCATGTTCTTGGCCGAGCGGATGGCGAGCGCCGTCTTCACATGGCTGACATTTGGCGCCGGGGTCAGCCGCGATGTCAGGAATTTCTGAAAATCATCCCAGTCATGGGCCACGATCTTCAACAGGAAATCGGTCTCGCCCATCAACATATGGCATTCGCGAACCTGTGGCCAGGCACTGACCATTTCCTCGAACCGCTGAAGGTCGGCCTCGGCCTGGCTTGTCAGCCCGACAAAGGCAAAAACCTGAACGGTGTAGCCAAGGGATTCGGCATCAAGCTCGGCGTGATAGCCGCGGATGATGCCCTCATCCTCGAGAACGCGGACGCGGCGAAGACAGGGCGGTGCCGAGATGCCGGCACGTTTTGCCAGATCGACATTGGTCATCCGCCCGTCATTCTGAAGATCATTCAGGATCTGCCGGTCAACCGTGTCGAGCTTTACTTTTCCGGCCATGCTGTACCGATCCGTTTCATTCTGTTCCGAGGTGCCGAGAATGGTCTGCCGCGCGCCTGGCACGTTTGAAATGATGATAGTAATCGGCAGATGCCGACGCAAGAAAATTGCGCAAGATTATTACGCCAGAACTGTGTATTTTAACAGGTGAAAGCAGGTAAGGCGCGCCGCGCGCCGTATCCTCTTGCCCAGAACCCCTGCAGGAGACCGGTGCCCGATGCCGCAAACCATGTCCAGCACGCAAGGCACACCAACCCGCATCTGGGTTGTCAGCGACGGCACTGCTGGTATGCGGTTACAGTCGGTGGCGCTTGCCGAGGCCCTGGTGCGGGCGCGGCCAGACTGGTCCTTTGATGACTTTATCATCACCCCGCATCCGCTGATCCGCACGCTGCCGCGTCTTGCCGCGATGCTGCCGGGTCTGCCGCTCTATGGGGCGGCACAGAAGACGGCTGGCGGCGGTGGTCAGGGGACATTGGCCCGGCGCCCGCATGCCGGCCACTATCCGGAGATTCTGATCACCTGTGGACGGCGTATGGCCGGATACGCGCTTGCGCTGAAACGGCGTGCGAAAGCTGATGGCGCGACCGTGCAGATTGCCCATCTTCAGGACCCGCGCCTGTCGCCATCGCTGTTCGACGCCATGCTGGTGCCGCGCCATGACCGCGCGCGGGGGCCGAATGTCCTGGTGACCACCGGATCAATGAACAGGCTGACGCTCGCCGGCATTCAGGCGGCGATGATGGAGATGCCGTCGCGCTGGCTGGAGACCACGCGCCGCACGGCGGTGGCGGTGATGCTTGGCGGCAGCAACCGGCGATACAAGGTGACGCCGGAAATGGGTAATGCCATGGCCGACAGGCTTGCCGCCTTTTCCCGAACATCTGGCGCGATGCTGATGATCATGGCCTCACGCCGGACACCGGACGGGCTGGTCGCGCAGGTCTGTGAAAAACTGCCAGCAGATGCGGTGATGCTGCCGCAGAAAGGCGAGCCGAATGTCTATCCCGGCATCCTCGGCATGGCCCAGGCTGTGATCGTATCGGCGGATTCGGTAAATATGGCGACCGAGGCGGCGGTGACCGGCAAGCCGGTGATGATCGCCCCCTGGCAACCCGCCGCGCAGAACAACCCCAGCGGCGAGGCCGGCCGCATCCGCGCCTTTCACGACCACATGTTCACGGCAAAGCACACGGTGCCGCTTGCCAGCACCATCCCGAACGGCCCGTTCGAGCGGCTTGACGAGATGAGCGCGGTTGCCGACGAGCTGCTGCACCTGCTTGGGCGTTAGCCGGGCTGTCCGACAGATTGGCCTAGTAATACAGCGCGCGCGGGTCGGTGATGCCGAGATTTGCGTAGAGGCCTTCGACCTGTTCGCGGTAGCCGTTGAAAATCATCGTCGGCACGCGGGCGTCGGACCCCAGCATGCGCTCGGTCTTCTGCGACCAGCGCGGGTGCGGGATTCCCGGGTTCACATTCGCCCAGAAGCCATATTCCTTGCCGGCAAGCTCCTCCCAGAAGCTTTTCGGGCGCTGGTCGGTGAAGGTGAAGCGGACAATCGACTTGATCGATTTGAAGCCGTATTTCCACGGCGTGACCAGCCGGATCGGCGCGCCATTCTGGTTTGGCAGCGGCTTGCCATAGATACCGGTGGCCAGAAACGCCAGCTCGTTCTGCGCTTCCTCGATGGTCAGCCCCTCGACATAGGGCCACGGATACCACGCCTGTTTCTGGCCAGGGGCCACCTTCGGGTCCATGAAGGTTTCCATACGCAGATATTTCGCGCCAGAGGTCGGCCTGGCCACCTTGATCAGGTTCGCCAGCGGCACACCCGACCAGGGAACAGCCATCGCCCAGGCTTCGACACAGCGGTGCCGGTAGAGGCGCTCCTGCTTGTCGCCCATCATCGTGACAAGATCCTCGGCATCAAGCGTCATTTCCTGTTCGACCATGCCGTCAATGGTCACCGCCCAGGGATCGGCGCTCATCTTGCGGGTCTTCTTCCAGATGTTCTTCGACGACCCGAACTCATAGAAATTGGTGTAGGTGGTGGCGAGCTCCTCATCCGTCATCGCGCGGTCAAGCTCATAGGCCTCGTTGCGTGGAAACGGATAGCCGCCGATGGCAGCCAGCGCGGTGCCGGCCATGCCGCCACCAATCAAGCCCGAAGTGGCAAGGCCAAGCCCGGCAAAGCCCGCCCCCTTCAGCCATTCACGGCGGTTCATATAGACAGATTCAGGGGTGGCGGCGGATTCGGGCAATTCCCAGGTGCGGCGGGTCTTGATCAGCATGGTCTCATCTCCCTCGGGACGGGCGGTGTCAGGTCGGGTACGAAAAGGGTGGCCGGGTCCGGTCATGGGTCGGCCGCATACCATCACACGCGCACTCTGCCCCGGCATTGTGGCGGTGATATGGCGGCAGATTTGGCTGATAGGGACGCCGAAATCGACCCGGCCGGTCAGCGCAGCGAAGTCAGCGCAGCGAGGTCAGCGCAGCGAGGTCACCACCTCGGCGATCCGGCGAAGCGCCAGTTTCAGCACCTCATCGGACGCGGCGAAGCTCAGCCGGATCGCAGGTGACAGGCCGAAGGCAACCCCCGGGACAATCGCCACCTCGGCAAGTTCCAGCAGCGCGGCGGCGAAATCGCTGTCGCTTTCGATTGGCTTGCCGTCCGGCCGTACCTTGCCGATCAGGCCCGAGATATCGGCAAAGGCGTAAAAGGCCCCGTCCGGCGCCGGGCAGCTCACGCCCTCCATCGCGTTCAGCGCGTCGATCACAAGCGTGCGGCGGCGGGCGAAGGCGGCGTTGTTCTCGGCGATGAAATCGGTCGGGCCGTTCAGCGCGGCGACAGCGGCATACTGGGCGATGCTGCCGGGCGATGATGTCGATTGCGACTGCAGCTTTGCCATGGCTTTCACCAGCGGCACCGGTGCCGCCGCATAGCCGATGCGCCAGCCTGTCATGCAATAGGATTTCGAGACACCGTTCAGGGTCAGCACCCGGTCGGCCAGATCAGGGGCGATTCCGGCGATCGTGCTGAAGGTGAACCCGTCAAAGGTCAGATGCTCATAGAGATCGTCCGAGATCACCATCAGCCGCGGGTGCCGGCGGATGACATCGGCAAAGGCGCGGATCTCGTCGGGGCTG
The DNA here is from genome assembly GCA_002457745.1 of SAR116 cluster bacterium MED-G06. Classification (GTDB taxonomy): domain Bacteria; phylum Pseudomonadota; class Alphaproteobacteria; order Puniceispirillales; family Puniceispirillaceae; genus UBA8309. The sequence continues at coordinate 11,388 of NTKV01000060.1, forward strand.
TAGCCCATGCCGGTGGGGTTCGACGGGCTGTTGATGATGACCCAGCGCGAGCGCGCGGTGATCGCCGCCTCCAGCCGCTCGGGGGTGAGCTTCAGCCCCTCGTCAAACCCGCTGGCAAGGAAGACCGGGGTGCCGCCGGCCACTTCGGTGATGCCGGCGAAGCTGACCCAGTAGGGGGCCGGAATGATCACCTCGTCACCAGCCTGGACCGTGGCCATCAGCGCGTTGAACAGCACCTGCTTGCCGCCGGTGCCGACCGAGATGTTGGCGGCGCTGACATCCATGCCGTTTTCACGCCGGAATTTCTCCGCCACGGCTTCCTTCAGCGCGGGGATGCCGTCGACCTGGGTGTATTTGGTGTGGCCGTCATGGATGGCGCGGATCGCGGCCTCCTTCACATGCGGCGGGGTGTCGAAATCGGGCTCGCCGACGGCAAGGCCGATGACATCGCGGCCGGCGGCCTGAAGGTCGAGCGCCAGCGACGAGATCGCCACCGTCGGCGAGGGCGCGATGCGCGTCACCCGATCGGCGAAGGCGATGCCGGGAGCAATGCCGGGCGTATCCGTGTTTTTCGATGAGTCACTCATGGCATCAGATGTGCCACAGGGAACCGGCGGGGGGAAGACAAACAAGTCATCCATATTCATTGCCGGTATTTTCCCACCCGGCCACACGCGCCTTCGCCTGCCTGATCTGTGCCGGGGTCATGGTCTTTTCCAGTTCTGCCAGCGCGGCGGCAAACCCATGGTAATCCGCCAGCATTTCCTCGAGTTCCGTGTCCTGCGGTTGCTGGACCCGCTTCCGGGCAGGCCAGGCTGTCCCGTCTGCTTCCGCCGCCATGCCGGCCAGCGCAAGTGACAGCCACATATGCGCAGCTTTAAGGTTCTTTGGCACTGCGTTGCCAGTACGGCACAACTCACCAATCCGGCCCTGTGCCAGCGCATGTCCGTGGTCAGCCGCGATGCGGTAATACCGCGCCGCCTCAACCCGGTCGTGCATGGCCCCGTTGATCATCCGCTGTCGGCGATATCCTGGGATCGGATCATCCAGATGCGGCGAGGTGCCATCACTCCAACTTCCACCCTCCAAGCTACGGTCCATCAGGATCTCGGCAAGATGAAAAGCCGCCTCGGCATGCCCCTGATGCGCCGCTTTGCGATACCATCTGATCGCCGCGTCACTATGGATTTCCGAGCTGTAGAACCCCTCATTGCCCCGGTCATGTATCTTGCCAAGCCGGAATTGCGCCCGCGCATCACCCGCTTCAGCATCCCGGAGCAGCACCCGCTCCTCAGCCGTCAGAACCGGCTTGAGCCATTTGCGAAGTATCTCCAGCTCGAACAGAAGCAGGCCGACAAGCCATACCGGCCAGACAGCAGCGATGATGGCAGCGGGCCATTTCCCAATCTGCAGAAGATAGATCGCCACCAACGGGGTCAGGTGAAACAGCCGGAATCCCCAAAGGATCGAACGGATGATGACCGCATGCATTTTCATGCCGCCAGTGTAGTAGCAAATGCTTAACGAATAGTTAGACGGCAAAGCAGGCAACACCCCTTCCCTCGTCCCCATGCACCCCCTATCTTTCAGTCATGGAAGATGCGACCCCGACACCCGACGCCGATACGCCCCCGCGCGGCCAGACCTCGCGCGGCGCCTCCGGCCAATCCTCCGGCAGTTCTCCCGGGACCACCGTCGGCGAGATGATCATCGCGCGCCCGCGCGCGCCGGCGGAGTTTGACCTGCAGTCAGAGTTCTCGCCTGCAGGTGACCAGCCGAC
>NTKV01000061.1 GCA_002457745.1 SAR116 cluster bacterium MED-G06
GCAGCCCGTTTACCGTGGTGATCAGGCTTGAGGGAATCGAGACGTCGGTGAGCGACAGGCTTGGCCATCTTCTTGACCTGACCGGTGGTGACTCGCTTGCCCGGACCAGGAGTGTCAAGCTATGGCAACGCATCCGTGATGTGCAGCCCATTGCCGAAAAGCCGTTCGAAATCTGGAAAGTGTCCTGCGCGCCGTCCGATGCGCCGAAAGTGGTGGCGGCACTCGACCCGCGATTCGAGGTGCGGGTGATGGCGGACTGGGCCGGTGGGCTGATCTGGGTCGGGGGGTCGTCGGCACAGATCGGTCCCGCCCTTCGTCAGGCTGTTGCCGGCCTTGCCAGCGGGTTTGCCATGCTGGTGCGCGACGTATCGGTCACTCGTGAGAAGGTGCCGCCTTTCCAGCCTTTGACCGGCGCGCATTACGAACTTCACAAACGGGTCAAGGCCTCCTTTGACCCGCTTGGCGTTCTGAATTACGAACGCATGCATGAAGGGATCTAGAAACCGTCATGCAAACGCATTTCACCAAAGCCCAGCTTGAGGACCCGCAGATCCGCGAGGCGGATTCGATTCTGCGCAAATGCGTTCACTGCGGCTTTTGCACCGCCACCTGTCCGACCTATGTGATGACAGGCGACGAGCGCGACAGTCCGCGCGGCCGGATCTGGCTGATGCGTGAACTTCTGGAGACACCGGAGAGTGTCTCGGCCGACACCGGCTATCACCTTGACCGCTGCCTTGGCTGTCTTGCCTGTACCACCACATGCCCGTCTGGTGTTGATTACCATCACCTGATCGAGATCGGGCGCGAAAGGCTGGACGCGAAGGTGCCCCGCCCGCTTGCTGACAGGTTGATGCGGCGCATCCTTGCCATGGTGATTCCGCGCGCCGGCCGGTTCCGCTTGATGATGCGGCTTGGCCGGATCGGCGCCTTGTTTTCACCGGTGTTGCCAAAGCGGATGCGGGCGGCGCTTGCCAAACTGCCGCGCACACTGCCGACCTTTGACCGGGTTGGTCGCAAGACCATGACCTTCAGGTCGCGGACAAAAGGCACGCGCCGTGTCATCCTGCTGGCCGGTTGCGCACAGCGCGCGCTCGACCCGCGGATCAATGCCAGCACCATCCGGGTTCTGAACAAGCTTGGCGTCGAGGTGACTGTCCGCGAGGAGGCGTTCTGCTGCGGGGCACTGGCGCATCACATCGGTGATGCCGGCGCGGCGCGCGAGGCTGTTCGCGCGACGCTCCTGTCCTGGCAGGAGGAGTTGGACAAGGGTGATGTCGACGCGATTGTCGCCAATGCCTCCGGCTGTGGAACCATGGTCAAGGACTATGCCCATATGGTCGGCGATGATCCCGAGCTTGCCGGCATTGCCGCGCGTGTTTCCGCGCTGGCCCGTGATGTGTCCGAGGTGATTGCCGACCTGCCGCTGGCCGGTATTGTCACGCCAGCTCCGGAGGGGCGTGGGTCGATCACCTATCATTCCGCCTGTTCCCTGCAGCATGGCCAGAAAATCCATGACCTGCCGATGCAGCTTCTTCGTGAGGTCGGCTATGAGGTGAAACAGCCTGTTGAGCCACATCTGTGCTGCGGGTCGGCTGGTGTCTACAACATCCTGCAGCCGGAGATGGCAGAGGGGCTGCGACAGCGCAAGCTCGAGAATATCAGCCGCGCCGGTGCGCCGATGGTCGCGGCAGGAAATATCGGCTGTATCCAGCAGCTTGATGGCGACATTCCGGTGCGCCATACGATCCAGTATATCGACTGGGCCTGCGGTGGTCCGCCGGCGGTCTAGGCGCGTCGGCCTCAGCCGATATCGAAGAAGTCGTTGCCCTTGTCGTCAGTGACGATGAAAGCCGGGAAATTCTCCACCTCGATCTTCCACACTGCTTCCATGCCAAGTTCCGGATATTCCAGAACCTCGACCTTCTTGATTGATTCCAGCGCCAGCTTTGCGGCAACCCCGCCAATGCTGCCAAGATAGAACCCGCCATGCGTCTTGCAGCTTTCGCGAACCTGGCGTGACCGGTTGCCCTTGGCAAGCATCACCATCGAGCCACCAGCCGCCTGGAAGGTCGATACGTAGCTGTCCATGCGCCCGGCGGTGGTCGGGCCGAACGATCCGGATGGCAGACCCTCCGGGGTCTTCGCCGGACCGGCGTAATAGACCGGGTGGTTCTTGAAATAGTCAGGCAGGCTGCCTTCCGCATCCAGCCGTTCCAGCAGCTTGGCATGGGCAATGTCGCGCGCCACGATCAGCGGACCGGTCAGCGATAGTCTGGTTTCCACCGGATGCTGGCTGAGAGTGGCAAGAATCTCTGCCATCGGACGGTTCAGGTCGATGGCGACCGCCGGTATATCATCCTCGGCGGCGTCTGGCAGGAACCGGGCCGGGTCGCGCTCAAGCTTTTCGACGAATATCCCGTCCGGCGTGATCTTCGCCAGCGCCTGACGATCCGCGGAGCAGGACACGCCGATGCCGATCGGGCAGGAGGCGCCATGCCGCGGCAGTCTGATGACGCGAACATCGTGGCAGTAATATTTGCCGCCAAACTGTGCCCCGATCCCCAGATCGCGTGTGATCTGCAGGATCTCGGCCTCCCATTCGGTGTCGCGCCAGGCATGGCCAAGGTCATTGCCTTCGGTCGGCAGCCCGTCAAGGGCGCGGATCGAGGCCTGCTTGACCGTCTTCAGATTATATTCCGCCGAGGTGCCGCCAATCACGATCGCAAGGTGGTAGGGCGGACATGCCGAGGTGCCAAGGTCAAGAATGGCCGAGCGGATGAATTCACGCAGTCCATCCGGGTTCAGCACCGCCTTGGTCTTCTGGTGAAGGAATGTCTTGTTGGCCGACCCGCCACCCTTCTGGATGAAGGCGAACTTGTATTCCATGCCCTTGCCGGCATAGAGGTCGATCTGCGCCGGCAGGTTGGTGCCGGTATTCACTTCGTCGAACATGCTGGTTGCGGCCAGCTGCGAATAGCGAAGATTGCTTTGCTGATAGGTGTCATAGACACCGCGCGACAGGGCTTCGCTGTCATCACCGCTGACAAGCACCCGGTCACCACGCGTGCCGGAAATGATTGCGGTGCCGGTATCCTGGCACATCGGCAACAGGCCATCGGCGGCGACAACCGCGTTCTTCAGCATCTCCAGGGCGACAAACCTGTCATTCTGGGTGGCTTCCGGATCGTCAAGAATGGCGCGAAGCTGCCCGAGATGGCCGCTGCGCAAAAGATGCGAGATGTCGGTGAAGGCGCGCTGCGCCAGCAGGCGCAGCCCTTCGGCGTCGACTTTCAGGAAGGTCTCGCCGCCAAGCTCGACGGTCTCGACATGCTGGTCGGTGACCAGCTCGTACGCGGTCGCGTCTGCTGCCTGCGGGAACATCGGGCTGTAGGCGAATTCACTCATGGCATGATCCGGTAGGCGGAAGGGATTGTCAGGACGGGGTTTTGCGGAAACTGTCCAGCGACACCACTTCGGCGGTCTCGTTGGATGGCTGTTCATTCCCCTGCATTTCGAGATCGCGATCACCCTCTTCGTCGGTGTCGGTTTCGATCTCCTCATCGACTCCGAACTGCAGGCCGAAACCGACCGACGGGTCGTTGAAGCTGGTTATCGCTTCGAATGGCACCGTCATGATCGAAGGCTTGCCGCCGAAGAACAGCGTCACAGTAAATTCGGTGTCGGTGACAACAAGGTCGGCGAACTGGTGCTGCAGCACGATGGTGATGCTGTCCGTATGTTGCGCCCGCAGCGAGTCATCCATTGTCACTCCCGGATGGGAGGTGTTGAACGCGATATAGAAATGCGTGTCACCCGGAAGGCCGGTCTGCTCGGTGATCCGCAGGGCGGAACGCACCACAAGGCGCAGACAATCCTCAACCAGGAGCTCGTAATTCAGTCCGGTGAATTGCTGTCCGTCATCCGTCATTCTGCAAACCTGTGTCGGGCATGGCGCCGCTGGAAGAAGTGGAACGCTTCTGTTGCCAGGTGCGTTCCGAACCCCGCCAGCCCGAGCTCAATCGGACTGGGCTTAAGATCGGTTACTCCCGCTGCCGTTAGGCTGCGATTGCGACCGGAGCAGTGTTGTCGTTTGCAACTACTACATGGCCCGATAACGGTGGGTACCATACCGAGCGAAAATACTGCCTTTACCACATGCGTCGATCCTGTTTCGCCCCCAGTCTTTCAGCCGGTGTCTCGCTGCCGCGTTCCGGTGTCGGCTGAAATGGTGGAGGCGCCGGGTACCGCCCCCGGGTCCGCTCTGCTTATTTCACAGCACGTTTATCGCCATAGCCGGCAAGCCGGCACCTACAATATAGGCGCAGGCAGGAGTCTTTGGAAGCTCTGTTTTCCAGCACGTCCGCCGCCCTGCCTCTGCCGCTGCCTGACGCGGCGTCATTGCCGCTTGATCACCCCTCGGCGGCGTGCCACCTTGCCGGAAGATTTCAAACATGCCGGACTGGGTGATGCAGCAATATCTCGATCTTCTGTCGCGTGTCCTTGACGAGGGCGTCGACCGCGGTGACCGCACCGGTACAGGCACGCGCGCTGTCTTCGGTCATCAGATGCGGTTCGACCTGGCGCAGGGGTTCCCGCTGCTGACCACGAAGAAACTCCATACGCGCTCGATCATCCATGAATTGCTGTGGTTTGTCCGCGGCGATACCAACATCCGCTATCTTCAGGAAAATGGTGTCTCGATCTGGGATGAATGGGCCGACGAGAATGGCGATCTCGGCCCGGTCTACGGCAAACAGTGGCGGCGCTGGCAGGCCCCTGACGGAACCGAAATCGACCAGCTTGCCGATCTTGTGGAATCGATCAGGGCCACCCCCGAATCACGGCGGCTGATGCTGTCTGCCTGGAACCCGGCCGATCTTCCGAACATGGCATTGCCGCCCTGCCATTGCCTGTTCCAGTTCTTTGTCGCCGAAGGCCGGTTGTCCTGCCAGCTCTATCAGCGCAGTGCCGACATCTTTCTCGGCGTGCCGTTCAACATCGCCTCCTATGCCCTTCTGACCCACATGATCGCGGCGGTCTGCGGGCTGAAAGCTGGTGAATTTGTCCATACGCTTGGCGATGCGCATCTCTACGCAAATCATTTCGACCAGGCGCGGCTGCAGCTGACCCGCACGCCGGGACCTTTGCCACAGCTTGTGATGCACCGTGTTGCTGACAGGATCGATGATTTTGCGTTCGAGGATTTCGAGATCACCGGCTATGTCGCCGAACCGAACATCCCGGCACCGATCGCGGTCTGATGATGGCAGCTTCCCTTGAAATGGTGGCCGTGGTCGCAATGGCGGAAAACCGTGTCATCGGGGATGGCAGCGGGTTGATCTGGCATCTTCCGGCCGACCTGAAACGGGTCAAGGCGTTGACCATGGGATGCCCGCTGATCATGGGGCGGCGCACCTGGGATTCGATCGGCAGGGCGCTCCCCGGACGGGCCAGCGTGGTGTTGACCCGTGATTCGTCATGGGCGGCAGAGGGCGCCCTTCGTGCCGGCAATCTGGACGAGGCTTTGGCGTTGTCGCGAGACTGGATCGATGCGACCAATGAGGCGCGCGACGAAGTCATCCTGTTTGGTGGGGGCGAGATCTATGCCGCCGGGCTGGCGCTGTGCAACCGGGTCGAGGCGACAATCGTCGGCCTGTCGCCGGATGGCGGACCGGACGCAGCCTTTTTCCCGCCGCTGGATGACGCCGACTGGGATCGCGAGAGACTGGAGGAGGGGGCCGCCGACGGCGATGTTCCCGCCTACCGCTATGAGCGCTTTACCCGCAAGGTGCCGGTAACGGTGTAGACCGCGTCGCCGGCGCCCTTGCCAGCCTTCTATTCAATCACGATTTTCGGACCCGCCTTCACCGGGGTGCCAAGCTGTGCCAGCACCGCCTCGGCGATCGCCCGGTAATGCGCCGCATGTGGGCCGTCGGGGTCCTTTGCGACAATCGGTGTGCCGGCATCGGAGGTGGCGCGGATGGTCATTTCCAGCGGCACTTCGCCAAGGAATGGCGCGCCGATGCGCGCAGCCTCGGCCGCAGCGCCGCCATGCCCGAACACCTCATGTCGACCGCCGCAGTCAGGGCAGATGAAATGGCTCATATTCTCGATGATGCCAAGAACCGGAACATTCACCTTGCGGAACATGTTGAGGCCCTTGCGGGCATCGATCAGTGCCAGGTCCTGCGGTGTCGAGACAATCACCGCCCCGGACAGGGCAGCGCGCTGCGACAGCGTCAACTGGGCGTCACCGGTCCCCGGCGGCATGTCAATCACCAGGATATCAAGGTCATCCCAGGCGACATCGCGAAGCATCTGTTCAATCGCGCTCATCACCATCGGGCCCCGCCAGATGGTTGGCGCATCCTCGGCCACAAGATAGCCGATCGACATGGTCTGCAGACCCCAGGCCTCGATAGGGTAGATTTTCTTGCCGTCGCTCTGCGGCTTCAGGTTCTTGCCGATCAAGCGCGGCAGCGAAGGGCCATAGATGTCGGCATCGAGTATCCCGACTTTCTTGCCGTTGGCAGCCAGCGCCAGCGCCAGATTGATCGAGGTGGTGGATTTGCCGACGCCACCCTTGCCGGAGGCGACCGCAATCAGATCGCGGGCCGGCTTCAGCGGTTCGCGCGAGGCTGCCTGGCCACTGCCGATCGGCGTGCCGGGTGGTGTGTCGTCCTGCGGCGCGGTGCTGCCGCCCTGATGAGCGGTCAGCATCGCCGTGGCAGACAGGACACCGTCAAGCGCACGGACCGCGCTTTCGCTGGCACTGCGAAGGGCATCGGCGCTGTCTTTTTCGGACGGGTCGATCTCGATGGTAAAGCCGACATGGCCGTCCTTGATCACAATTCCGGACACCTGACCGCCGGTGACGAGGTCCTGCGAGCGACCGGGCGCTGTGACGGTGGCCAGCGCCGCCGACACCTGTTGTTCTGACAATTCGTTAGCCATTCTTGAAATCACCCGCTCGTGTGCAAATATGTTGAGGACCTCGGGGTGACATAGGTCGTCGGGTCCGGATTTGCAACAGAGTGTGGCATCCGGAAGCTTGGCGTTCCTGAAAATCCCGACACTATCCGGTGCCAAGTTCACCCCGTCCTTCCGGCCGGGCTTTTGGTGCCACACAAAAACCGGTTTGCGATGGAGTAGGCACATCATGCCATGGAATAATCAGGGCGGCGGCGGAGACGGTGGCGGCCCGTGGGGTAGCCAAGGCGGGGGCGGCGGAGGTCGCGGCGGCGGCAACGGCGGCAACCCGTGGGGCCAGGGGGGCGGCGGATCGCCCCAGGATCTCGACAAGGTGGTGCGTCAGGGACGCGAAGCGCTTGGCAAAATGTTGCCGAGCGGTGGCAGGTCATTGTCGCTTCTGGTGATTATCGCGATCGCCATCTGGGCGGTGACCGGTTTTTACCGCGTCAATCCGCAGCAGCAGGGTGTCGTCCTTCGGTTCGGCGAATGGGTCCGGACGACAGCGCCGGGTCTGCATTATCACATCCCCTATCCGGTCGAGTCGGTCATGACCCCCGAGGTCACCAGCGACAACAGGATCGAAATCGGGTTCCGTGATGTCAGCGGCAACAGCTCTTCGCGTCGCGACATCGCCGATGAAAGCCAGATGATCACCGGCGACGAGAATATCGTCGATATCGATTTCGTGGTGTTCTGGCGCATTTCGGATGCTGGCCAGTATCTGTTCAATCTTGCCGAGCCGGATCAGACCATCAAGGTGGCCGCCGAGGCGGTGATGCGCGAGATCATCGGCCGTACACCGATCCAGACAGCCTTGACCGAAGGCCGTCAGGATATCCAGGCGCAGGCGCGGGCGCAGCTGCAGGAACTTCTGGATGAATATGGCGCCGGCGTGCGTGTCCGTGATGTTCAGCTTCTGGCGGTCGACCCGCCTGCAGACGTTATTGACGCCTTCAACGAGGTACAGCGGGCCCGTCAGGACCGTGACAGGTTGAAGAACGAGGCCGAGGCATTCCGTAATGACGTTGTTCCGCGGGCACGTGGTGCTGCCGCCAAGCTGATCGCGGAGGCCGAGGCCTTTCGTGCCGAGGTGGTGAACCGCGCGGCTGGTGACGCATCACGTTTTGATCAGGTCTACCAGGCCTACAAGACAAATCCTGATGTCACCAAGGAGCGCATCTATATCGAGACCGTCGAGGAGATTTTCTCCAATGTCGAGAAGATCATCATCGATGAGCCCGTCGGGGGCAGCGGTGTCGTGCCGTATCTGCCGCTGCGCGAACTGAACAAGAATTCGGGAGGAAACTGATATGGGTGTCACCCGTCTTGTTACGCTGATTACCGGCGCGGTGCTGGTGGTAGGTGCGTTCAGCTCTTTCTTCACTGTCAACCAGACCCAGCAGGCGCTGGTGCTGCAGTTTGGTGAGCCGAAGCGTACGATCCAGGAGCCTGGTCTTGCGTTCAAATTGCCGTTCATCCAGGACGTCACCTATTACGAGAAGCGTGTTCTCAGCCTGATCCCGCAGGATGCCGAAGAGGTGATCCTGTCTGACCAGAAGCGTCTTCAGGTGGATGCCTATGCGCGTTACCGGATCGAAGACCCGCTGCTGTTCTATCAGACTGTCCGGGACGAGCGCGGAGCGCGTGGAAGGCTTGAAGCCATCATCGACTCGTCGGTTCGGCGGGCGCTTGGCAGCGAGACTCTGGCCTCGATCCTGACCGGTCAGCGGAACGATATCACCCGCTCGATCGGCGAGGAGGTAAACGCGTCCGTGTCATCGCTTGGCATCCAGATCATCGATGTGAGGCTTCGCCGGGCGGATTATCCGACCGCAACCAGCCAGAACATCTTTAACAGGATGAAGTCCGAGCGTGAGCGTGAGGCCAAGGAATTCCGCGCGACGGGTGAGGAGGAGGCACAGAAGATCCGTGCTGATGCCGAAAAGACCCGGACCGTGATCATTTCCGAGGCCCAGCGTGAGGCGCAGGAGAAGCGTGGTGCCGGTGATGCCGAGGCCATCCAGATCTATGCTGACAGCTTTGGTCAGGATACCGAGTTCTTTGCCTTCTATCGTTCGATGGAAGCCTATCGCAAGTCGATGGGAAGCAACGACACCTCGATGATTCTGTCACCGGACAGCAGCTTTTTCCGGTTCTTCAAGGACAAGAGCGGCGCCCCGCAGAACTAGGCCGGGGACAGAAATAATCACATCTCTGCCTTTTTTTGGTCACGGAGACTCTCTTTGATCATCGCAGATAGCGGGAGCACACAGGTGCTCCCGCCCTTGTAATTCCGTTTCTGACAGGAGACCCGAGTCCATGCTGATGAGGTACCTCAGGCCGCTACCTGCACTTGCCGGTGCAGCCATCATGTTCACCACCCTGAATGTCAGCGCGGCCGAGCGGCCGGACAGCTTTGCTGACCAGGTGGAACAATTGTCGCCGGCTGTGGTCAATATCTCGACCACCACCATCGTCAATGACGCGCCGGCCATGGACATGCCGCAATTCCCGCCGGGGTCGCCGTTTGAGGATTTCTTCCGCAATTTCGGCGACAAGAACCAGCAACGGCGGGCCGCCTCGCTGGGATCCGGCTTCATCATCGATGATGCCGGCCTCGTCGTCACAAATTTCCATGTGATCGAGAATGCCGAGGAAATCACCGTCACACTGGCCGACGAGACGGTGTTCACCGCCGAAGTGCTTGGCCAGGACCAGAAGACCGATATTGCTGTTCTGAAAATCGATCCCGGCGATACCGAACTGACGGCCGTTCCGTTCGGCAACTCCGACAGTCTCCGTGTCGGTGACTGGGTGCTTGCGATCGGCAACCCGTTCGGTCTTGGTGGCACTGTGACCGCCGGTATCGTTTCGGCGCGTGGCCGCGACATTGGCAACGGCCCCTATGATGATTTCATCCAGACGGATGCCTCGATCAACCGTGGCAACTCGGGTGGTCCGCTGTTCAATACCGATGGCGAGGTGATTGGTATCAACACCGCCATCTTCTCGCAGTCGGGTGGTTCGGTCGGCATCGGCTTTGCCATTTCCTCGAATCTCGCAAAGCGGGTTACATCGCAGCTTGCCGAATTCGGTACCACGCGGCGTGGCTGGCTTGGTGTCTTCATTCAGGAGGTCACTCCGGACATTGCTGACTCGCTTGGTCTCGACCAATCCGGTGGCGCGCTGGTCAGCTCGGTGAACGAGAAGAGCCCGGCTGATGATGCCGGTCTCGAGCCGGGTGACGTGATCACCAGCTTTGATGGCAAGATGATCGAGAAAATGCGCGATCTGCCCCGCATCGTCGCCGAGACCGATATTGGTGTGACGGTGGATGTCGAGCTGATGCGCAATGGCAAGATGACGACCGTGCAGGTCACCATCGGCGAGCTCGAGAAGGCCGAACTTGTCGGTCTGGTCGGCGAAGAAGAGCCAAAGGGCAATGTCGAGAGTTTTGACAGGCTTGGCTTCAGTGTCGACAACCTTACGCCCGAGCTGGCGGCTGAACTCGGTCTGGACAGCGAGGCGAAGGGTGTCGTTGTGACCGAGGTTGTTGAAGGCGGTCCGGCCTTTGCCAAGGGGCTTGAGGTTGGCAACATCGTCAAGCGCTTTGGCCAGCGCCGTGTCGAGAGTGCCGCTGATCTGGCAGAATCGGTGGCGAACACGCTTGATGCGGGTCGTGCCGGCGTGCTGCTTCTTGTCGAGAATGACGGCCGCGAGCGGTTCATCCAGATCGGCTTTGCCACGGAATAGGCGCGCCGGACTGACACCGGAACTCTGACAGGGGCTGGCATCTTGCCGGCCCCTTTTTCTGTGGGCCGGGTCAGCGTCGGTTCATCAACCGCTGACAAACGCCTCCTCGTGGTAGCCCTGCAGAAACAGCAGCCCGCGAAGATCAGTGTGATTCAGCTGTAGCGCGATATGTTGGCGAAGCAGCGGTTTGCCCTGATAGGCGACGCCAAACCCGGCAGTCTGCAGCATCGGAAGGTCGTTGGCGCCGTCACCGATGCAGGCCGCCTCGGCGGCGCTGATGCCAAGTTCAGCGCAATAATGGGCCAGGAATCGTGCCTTTGCGTTGGCGTCCAGCACCGGCTTTGTCACGCTGCCAAGCAGCCTGCCATCCTTGATGTCGAGAATGTTGGCATGATCGCCATTGAAGCCGCAGCGCGCCGCGATCGGCCCGGTGATCGCTGTGAAGCCGCCGGAAATGAGATAGCAGGATGAACCAGACCTGCGCATGGTGCGCACCAGCACTTCGGCGCCGGCAGACAGTGTCACCGCCGCCAGAGCATCATCGACTAGGCTGGCTGGCTGGCCGGCAAACAGAGCGAGCCTTTCGTCAAGCGCCGCCTCGAAATCGAGCTCGCCCCGCATGGCGCGCGCGGTGATCGGCAGGATGGCGTCTGACAATCCGGCGATGGTGGCCATGTCATCCAGCGTTTCCGAGGTGACGATGGTGCTGTCCATATCGGCAATCAGAAGCGATTTGCGCCGGGCGTCGCGCGGCACGACATTCACGTCAATCTGCTCGGCCTCTGCGGATGCCCGCAAGGTGGTGGCGATCTGTGGTGTGACCTGGTCGACAGCCACCTCGAACGCGGCACCCTTGGCCAGCGTCGCCGCAACGGTGGCATCGGCGCGCACACCGGCGTCTGCAAGCAGGGCGATGCCGTCACCTATGGTCAGGTCATCCCGTGTCGAACTTGAAAAAACGGCGATCTGGTGCAATGGTGCGCGACCTTTCCCTCTGGCCGGAACAGCTGTGTTCCGTGGCAGGTGACGGTAAAGCACAGAAGCATATGTCTGACCACAGTGAAATCGCCGCCGCCGTCGCGTCCGGGCGCTATCTGATGATCTGCGGCCCCACTGCCGCCGGCAAGTCCGGAGTGGCACTGGCACTTGCCGAGCAGGGCGGCGGGGTTGTCATCAATGCCGACTCCATGCAGCTCTATCGCGATCTGCGGGTGGTCACCGCCCGTCCCGACCCGCAGGATGAGGCGCGGGCGCCGCACCGTCTTTACGGGGTTGTCGACGGGGCTGAGCGCGCATCAGTCGCCGCCTGGCTCAGGATGGTCGCGCAGGAGGTGGGCGCGGCACGTGAAGTTGGCAGGCTGCCGATCATTGTCGGCGGTACGGGCATGTATCTTCAGGCAGCGCTTGAGGGCATCGCCCCGATCCCGGATGTGCCGACAGACACTCACGCCTCGTGTATTGAAGAGCTGTCCGAAATGGGCGGCGCCGCGTTTCGCGCCGCTCTGGCGAAGCTTGATCCGATGACCGCAGACCGGCTGTTCGATGGCGACAGCCAGCGCCTTGTGCGGGCGATGGGCGTGGTGCGTGCCACCGGACGGCCGATCAGCGCCTGGCAGGATGATCCGCATGAGGGCGCGCTGTCAGGCACAGCCGTGACCATCGCTGTGATGCCGCCGCGCGCCGAGACCTATCACCGCATCAATGCCCGGTTCGCCGCGATGATGGAGGCGGGGGCGGTGGATGAGGTGAAGGCCCTGTTGAAACGCCGCCTTGATCCCTCATTGCCGGTGATGAAGGCGCTTGGTGTTCGCGAAATCGAGGCCATGCTGGATGGCAAGATCAGCCGTGACCGTGCGGTTGAACTGGCAAGCCGCGACAGCCGCCATTACGCAAAACGCCAGATGACATGGATTCGGAATAATTTTAATGCAGGTTTGACTGTTTCAGAGCAACTTTCAGAAAGTATGACCCAACGAATCTTTTCTATTCTGTCAAAATAATGTTGACCATCCGGCCGGTAAGGGGTATCACAATGTCTTGCGAGGACAGTATATTCCTCCGGAGGTCTCACAGCTTAATCGACCAGGTGACCAGCGCCATCCCGGCAGGGGC
>NTKV01000062.1 GCA_002457745.1 SAR116 cluster bacterium MED-G06
CTGTCTGACAATGAAGCTCGCACCGCGAATGTCGGTGGCGAGGTTCTTTGTCACGTATTCTAGGGAGGCGGCGCAATGTCCCGAGTAGGAAGCAGTGCTATCACCATCCCGGCCGACGTGACGCTGTCGAGTGAAGGCGGCATGATGGTGGTCAAGGGCAAGAATGGCGAGCTGTCGGCCGCGCTTCACAGCGATGTCGAACTGTCGGTTGCCGATAACGTCGCGACCCTGAAGCCGTCGCGTGATACCCGTCAGGCCAAGGCGCTGTGGGGTACCATGCGCGCCAACCTGAGCAACATGGTTGTCGGTGTGTCCGAGGGCTTCACCCGCAAGCTGGAGATTAACGGTGTCGGTTATCGTGCCGCCATGCAGGGGAACAAGCTTGTTCTGTCGCTTGGCTACAGCCACCCGGTCGAGATGGAAGTCCCGGCCGGTCTGAAGGTGAATGTCGAGAACAACACCAGCGTTACCATCACCGGTGCCGACAAGCAGCTTCTTGGCCAGTTCGCCTCGGAAGTGCGTGGCAAGCGCCCGCCGGAGCCGTTCAAGGGCAAGGGTGTGAAATATGCCGACGAGTATATCGTCCGCAAGGAAGGCAAGAAGAAGTAGGACCCGAAAATGTTTTCATCCAAGCACCTTTTTGATCGCCGTCGTGCGCGCAATCGCTCCGCACTGAAGCGTGTGTCTTCCGGCCAGCCGCGGTTGTCGGTTCACCGGTCGTCCAAACATATCTACGCCCAGGTCATCGATGATGCCGCTGGTCTGACCCTGGCGTCGGCTTCGACTCTTGAAGCTGATCTCAAGGGCAAGGGCGGCACCAGCAACAGCACCGCGGCAGCCGCCGTCGGCAAGCTTGTTGCCGAACGCGCCAAGGCCAAGGGCGTTGAAATCGTCGTCTTTGATCGCGGCGGCTACATCTATCACGGTCGTGTGAAGGCTCTTGCTGATGCCGCGCGCGAAGCCGGACTGAAATTCTAGGGAGCACGCAAAGATGGCACGCAATAACGACAGGCAAGATCGCGGCGCTGCGCGCGAGGAGCCCGAGTTTCTTGAAAAGCTGGTTGGCATCAACCGGGTGGCCAAGGTGGTCAAGGGTGGACGTCGCTTCGGCTTCGCCGCGCTTGTCGTCGTCGGTGACGGTCGTGGCCGCGCCGGTTTCGGTACCGGCAAGGCCCGCGAGGTTCCCGAGGCCATCCGCAAGGCGACCGAAGGCGCAAAGCGCAACATGGTTCGCGTTCCGCTCCGGGATGGTCGCACCCTGCATCACGACATCAGGGGGCGTTACGGCGCTGGCCGGGTTCTGCTTCGCGCTGCCCAGGCTGGTACCGGAATCATCGCCGGTGGCCCGATGCGCGCGGTCTTTGAGGTGCTTGGCGTACAGGATGTGGTCGCCAAGTCGATCGGTTCCTCGAACCCGCACAACATGATCAAGGCAACGTTTGCCGCGCTGACTGACATGCAGGCTCCGCGCAGCGTTGCCCAGAAGCGTGGCAAGCGCGTTGGCGATATCCTCGGCAAGCGCGGCGGCGACGACCAGGCCGCAGCGTCCTAAGGGAGAGGGAAGATGGCTTCGAAAACAGTGCGCGTGACGCAGACCAAAAGTGCCATTGGCCGCCTTGGCAGCCAGCGCCAGACGCTGATCGGCCTCGGGCTGAACAAGATTGGCCGCACCCGTGAGCTGGAGGATACTCCGGCGGTGCGCGGCATGATCAACAAGGTCAGGCATCTGGTTCGCGTCGAAGGCGAGTAAGCGGTACAGCGAAGAGGCGCCACTGGCGCCATCGAGGAGTGAGAGATGAAACTCAACGCAATCAGCGACAATGACGGGGCAACCCGCAACCGCAAGCGTGTAGGTCGCGGCATCGGATCCGGCACCGGCAAGACAGCCGGCAGCGGTCACAAGGGCCAGAAGGCGCGCTCCGGCGTGTCGATCAACGGCTTCGAGGGCGGTCAGATGCCTATCCACCGCCGTCTTCCGAAGCGTGGCTTCACCAACATCTTCCGCAAGAAGTATGTCGAGGTGAACCTTGGTCGTCTGCAGACAGCCATCGATTCAGGCAAGCTTGACGCAAAGAAGCCGGTCGACACCGACGCGCTTCTCGGCGCGGGTGTGATTTCCAAGGCGCGTGACGGTGTCCGTATCCTTGGCAAGGGGGAGCTGTCGGCCAAGAATCTCGAGATTCATGCCGCCGGCGCCTCGAAAGCCGCCATTGCTGCTGTTGAAGCAGCCGGTGGCAAGATCGTTCTGCCGGCCGTCGCCGAGCAGGACTGACCAGCAGCGCGCACAGGGTAGACAGCAGGTATGGCATCCACCGCAGAACGCATGGCAGCAGGCACCGGTTTCGGCGCTTTCGCCAAGGCCGAGGAGCTGAAGAAGCGCCTGTGGTTTACCGTTGGCGCGCTGATCATCTATCGGCTTGGCACATATCTGCCGCTTCCGGGAATCGATCCTGGCGCGCTTTCGGACATTTTCTCGCAGCAGTCTTCCGGGATCCTTGGCATGTTTGACATGTTCTCGGGCGGTGCGCTCGGGCGGATGACGATTTTTGCGCTGAATATCATGCCGTACATCACGGCAGCCATCATCATGCAGCTGATGACAGCCATTGTGCCGTCGCTTGAACAGCTGAAGAAGGATGGCGAGGCTGGCCGCAAGCAGATCAACCAGTACACCCGCTATCTGACCGTGCTTCTGGCGACGGTTCAGGGCTACGGCATTGCTGTGGGTCTGGAAGCCGCGTCCGGCGTGGTCAGTGATCCGGGGCTGTTCTTCCGGGTCACGACTGTCACCACCCTTGTTGGTGGCACGCTCTTCCTGATGTGGCTTGGAGAGCAGATCACAAGCCGTGGTGTCGGCAATGGTATTTCGCTGATCATCTTCTCGGGCATTGTCGCCGAGGTTCCGTCAGCGCTTGCCGGTACGCTCGAGCTTGGCAGAACCGGGGCGCTGTCAGCGTTCCTGATCGTCGCTGTCTTCATCATGGCGGTTGCCGTGATTGCCTTCATCGTCTTCATCGAGCGGTCGATCCGCAAGATCGTCGTGCAGTATCCAAAGCGCCAGCATGGCAACAAGATGTTTGGCGGTGACCAGTCGTTCCTGCCGATGAAGATCAATGTGCCCGGCGTTATTCCGCCGATCTTTGCCTCGTCGCTGCTGCTGATGCCGGTGTCGATCATCAACCTGACCGGTGGTCAGGAAGGGGGCGCCGACTGGCTGGTGACGCTGAATGCGCTGCTTGGCCGTGGCCAGCCGCTCTATCTCGGCATCTATATGGGCCTGATCGTCTTCTTCGCGTTCTTCTACACCGCGATTGTCTTCAATCCGCAGGATACGGCGGACAATCTGCGCCGCTATGGCGGGTACATCCCGGGCATCCGCCCTGGCAAGTCCACCGCCGATTATCTTGACCAGGTGCTGACCCGCCTGACTGTTCTTGGCGCAGCCTATCTGTCCTTCGTCTGTCTTCTGCCGGAAATCCTGATCAGCCAGTATTCGATCCCGTTCTATCTTGGCGGCACCTCGCTGCTGATTGTGGTGACGGTGACGCTCGACACGGTTGGCCAGATCCAGTCGCATCTTCTGGCCCACCAGTATGAGGGGCTTGTGAAGAAGTCCAAGATCAAGGGGCGCAACCGATGAACATCATTCTGTTCGGTGCGCCGGGTGCGGGCAAGGGAACCCAGGCCAAGCGTCTTGTCGAAAGCCGTGGGCTGGTGCAACTGTCCACTGGCGACATGCTGCGCGCCGCGATCGAGGCCGGCACCGAACTTGGCAGGCAGGCCAAGGACATCATGGACCGCGGTGATCTGGTGTCGGATGACATCATCCTCGGCATGATTGCCGAGCGCATGGACAGCCCGGAATGCGCCAACGGCGTCATTCTTGACGGGTTTCCGCGTACCGTGGCTCAGGCTGACGGGCTTGGCGCGATGTTCGAGGCGCGGGGACTGACCCTGAATCATGTGATCGAGGTGCAGGTCGACGAGGCCGCCCTGTTCGCCAGGATCGAGACGCGCGCTGCCGAGACCGGCGGGTCGCGTGCCGACGACAATGCCGAGACGCTGCGCAAGCGTCTGGCGGTATATCACGAGAATACTGCGCCGCTGCTTCCCTACTATGATGGCAAGGGGCTGCTGCGCACGGTGGACGGCATGGCATCGATCGATGAGGTCGGCCAGGCAATCGACGCCATTCTGGCGTCATAACAGAGCGTTGAGGTTGACTGTAGAGGGCAAAAGCCTATAATTCGCCGCCTTCGAGAGATATAGACAGGTGGCGCGGAGCCGTCCGAGCGGGCGGAAGTCCGAGACGGTCGTAATTTGACGGTGCCTAAGGAAAGGCACGTTTGCGAAAGGGAGCCAGACAGTGGCACGTATTGCGGGTGTAAACATTCCCACCAAAAAGCGGGTGGAAATCGCACTGACCTATATCCACGGCATTGGCCGGACCAGCGCCAAGGGCATCTGCGACAAGGCAGGCGTGCCTGACGAGCGCCGCGTGGCTGACCTGTCCGAAGACGAGCTGACCAAGCTTCGTGACATCATCGACGCTGACTTCCTGGTCGAGGGTGACCTTCGCCGGAAGACGTCCATGGACATCAAGCGCTACCTTGACCTTGGTTGCCTTCGCGGCCTTCGTCATCGCCGGAACCTGCCGGTTCGTGGCCAGCGCACACACACAAACGCACGGACCCGCAAGGGGCCTGCAAAGCCGATCGCCGGCAAGAAGAAATAACCCGGAACTCCGAGGAGATAGCATATGGCAAAGCAACCAGCGCAAGGCCGGGTCCGTCGCCGCGAACGCAAGAACATCACCAGTGGTGTTGCGCACGTGAATTCGACCTTCAACAACACCATGATCACCATCACCGATGTGCAGGGCAACACCATTGCCTGGGCATCCGCCGGTGGCATGGGGTTCAAAGGGTCGCGTAAGTCGACCCCGTTTGCGGCCCAGATGGCTGCAGAAGACGCCGGCAAGAAAGCCGCCGAACATGGGATGAAATCGCTCGACGTCCAGGTGCGTGGTCCTGGCTCGGGTCGGGAATCTGCCCTTCGTGCCCTGCAGGCCGTTGGGTTCAATGTGACCTCGATCCGTGACGTGACCCCGATCCCGCATAACGGGTGCCGCCCGCGCAAGCGTCGCCGCGTCTGACCGACAAAGCCTTGCAGCGCCCTGAGCGCCGGCCTTCCGGTCAGGCGCCGCCCACACTGGATATTGTTCGCATAAAGGAACACCAATATGATTGAAAAGAACTGGCTGGACCTGAAGAAGCCGGACGAGCTTGAGATCAAGCAGTCCGAATACAACCCGAGCCAGGCGGTGATCCAGGTTGGCCCGTTCGAGCGCGGGTTCGGCGTGACCATCGGTAACGCCCTTCGCCGCGTACTGCTGTCGTCGCTTCAGGGATCCGCCATTTCTGCCGTCCAGATCCAGGGGGTCGTTCACGAATTCTCCTCGATCCCGGGTGTCCGCGAGGATGTCACCGATCTGGTGCTGAACATGAAGGGCGTGTCTGTCCGTGCTGATGATGACCAGCCGAAGCGTCTGCGCCTTGCTGCCGAAGGTCCGGCAACCGTGACCGCCGGCATGATTTCCGAGACCGCAGGTGTCGAGATCATGAACCCTGACCATGTGCTCTGCCAGCTCGACAAGGGCGCGTCGGTGGCCATGGAGCTGACGGTGACCTCTGGCAAGGGATATGTCCCGGCTGGCAGCATGCGCAGCGAGGATTCGCCGATTGGCCTGATTCCGATCGATGCCATCTACAGCCCGGTGCGCCAGGTCGCCTACAAGGTTGAAAATGCGCGTGTTGGCCAGATCACCGACTATGACAAGCTGCTGCTGACCGTCGAGACCGACGGTTCGGTAACCCCTGAGGACGCGGTTGCCTACGCCGCACGTATCCTGCAGGAGCAGCTTCAGACCTTCATCAACTTCGAAGAGCCGAAGGAACAGCCGTCCGACGAGGACAGCGAGGACCTGCCGTTCAGCCGCAACCTTCTCCGCAAGGTCGACGAGCTGGAGCTGTCTGTCCGTTCGGCAAACTGCCTGAAGAACGACAACATCGTTTATATCGGCGATCTTGTACTGAAGACCGAATACGAAATGCTTCGCACCCCGAATTTCGGTCGCAAATCGCTGAACGAGATCAAGGAAGTGCTCAAGGGCATGAATCTGGAGCTTGGTATGGATATTCCGACCTGGCCACCGGAGAATGTCGAGGAGCTTGCCCGCCGTCTGGACGAGCCTTTCTAAGGCCGCCCCGGCGGACCAACTTTGCATGACCCGGCAGGCAAGGGGCCAGCCGGGCTAAGGGAGACAGGAAAATGCGTCATCGTTATGGTGGACGGAAACTGAACCGCACCTCGCAGCATCGCCAGATGCTGTTCCGGAACATGGCACAGGCTCTGATCAAGCATGAGCAGATCGTGACAACCCTGCCGAAAGCGAAGGAGCTTCGCCCGGTGGTTGAGCGTCTGATCACACTTGGCAAGCGCGGCGACCTTCACGCACGTCGCATGGCTCACGCCAGACTTCGCGATGATGCGATGACCAAGAAGCTGTTCGAGGTTCTTGGCCCTCGTTATCAAGAGCGTGCCGGTGGCTATACCCGCGTGATGAAGGCCGGATTCCGCTATGGTGACTCGGCGCCGATGGCTGTGATTGAACTTGTCGATCGCGATGAGGATGCGCGCGGGCAGGATTCCGGTCCGGTACAGGTGCAGGATGATCTCCAGGCGGAAGACACCGCAGCCTGATCGCAGCGCTGACAAAAGAATGCCGGGCCGTCCTTTGCAAAAAGGGCGGCCTTTTTTGTTAGCACTATGAAGCCGGACCAGGCGGTTGTCAGACAGGTCATACGCCCATATGCCTGAGGATGCGTGTTGATCATCCGGATTTTCTTTGCCGCATGCCACGGCTTCGGGCAAAGATAGCGCCATGAACGAGCTTGACCTCGACACCCCGGCCCAGTCTGGCCAGCAGGCTGAAGGACAGGTGGACGCCAACGCGCCGCTTGCCGAACTGCTGCGCCCAAAAACGCTGTCCGAGGTGGTCGGGCAGGATGCCCTTCTCGGGCCGCAGGGACGGCTTCGCCGGATGCTGGATGGCGGTGACCTGGCCTCGATCATCTTCTGGGGGCCACCCGGGACAGGCAAGACGACCATTGCCCGTCTTCTGGCGGCAGAGGCTGGCATGGAGTTCGAGCCGATCTCCGCTGTCTTTGACGGCGTGGCCGATCTTCGCAAGGTGTTTGACCGTGCCGGCAAGCGACGCGATGCCGGCCAGCGGACCCTGCTGTTTGTCGACGAGGTACACCGCTTCAACAAGGCGCAGCAGGACGGGCTGCTGCCGCGTGTCGAGGATGGCACCGTGACCCTGATCGGCGCGACCACGGAAAACCCGTCCTTTGCGCTGAATGGCGCGCTGCTGTCGCGGGCGCAGGTGATGCTGGTGGAGCGGCTGTCTGGTGAAGCGCTGGAAGAACTGCTACGACGCGTCGAGACACATCTGGGGCTGCCGCTGCCGCTGGATGACGAGGCGCGGGCTGCGCTGAAGGCGATGGCCGACGGAGATGGACGCTATCTTCTGAACATGGCGTCGTCGCTGACGGGACTGCCCTCAGGCGAGAGGCTGGATCCAGCCGGTCTGGCCGCCATTGTTGCCGGGCGTGCCCCGGCCTTCGACCGGGCAGGGGACCAGCATTACAATCTGATGTCGGCGCTTCACAAGACATTGCGCGGCTCGGATGCCGACGCTGCGCTCTACTGGCTCGCCAGAATGTTTGCTGGGGGTGAGGATCCACATTACATCCTGCGCCGCCTGACCCGCTTTGCCTCCGAGGATATCGGGCTTGCCGAGCCAGAGGCACTGCCGCGCGCGCTTGCCGCCTGGCAGGCCTATGAGAGGCTTGGCAGTCCGGAGGGTGAGCTGGCGGTTGCCACTCTGGTGATCTATCTTGCCACCGCACCGAAATCCAACGCTGCCTATGTGGCGATGAAGGCCGCGAACCGCGCCGCGGCAGCCACCGGATCGCTGATGCCGCCGGCGCATATCCTGAACGCGCCGACCGGGTTGATGAAAAATCTGGGATACGGCAAGGGGTATGAATATGACCATGACGCGCCGGATGGGTTCAGCGCCCAGAACGGCTTTCCGGACGGCATGGATCGGCAACGCTTCTATCAGCCTGTCGAGCGCGGCTATGAGCGCGAGATCGGCAAGAGGCTGGCCTACTGGGACAGGCTTCGCGCGCAGAAGGCGGGAGCTGATGGCGGGGGAGACGGGGCATGAGCCTGTCAATGTTCGCAGCGGTTGGCGCCGGAGGGGCGATCGGCGCGATGGCGCGCTATGGCGTCGCCCAGCTTGTCGGGCCGGGGATTTTCGGACTGGCCGGACCGATGGCAACGCTGAGCGTCAATGTCGCTGGCAGCGCTCTGATGGGAGGGCTGGCTGCCGCACTGGCCGCCGGCATTGCCCTGCCTGAAGCATGGCGTGGCTTTGTCGCTGTCGGGTTTCTTGGTGCCTTGACCACTTTTTCCAGCTTTGCGCTTGATACCGGCCAACTGGCGGCGCGGCAGGGTGCGGTGATGACGGCACTCTATATCGGTTTGTCCGTGATGCTGTCACTGGCCGCATTTTTCGCCGTGCAGGCACTTGTCGGCGCATTGCTCGGGCGGGTGGCACCATGACGGGAGGCGGCAGCGGGCCAGATCCGGACAAGCGGCCCGACTGGTGGCTTGTCGCGGTACCGGCGGATGAGGATGACACGCGCATCGACAGGTTCCTGCGCCGGCTGGTGCCGGGGCTGACGCAGGGGCCGGTTGAAAAGATGCTACGCTCCGGTCTGATTCGGATTGATGGGGCCAAGGCCAAGCCGGCCACCCGGCTTGTCGCCGGGCAGCAGCTTCGTCTGCCGCCACATCTTCGTGATGCCCCGGTTCCTGATCAGGGACCAAAGCCTGTCGTCGCCACACCGCAGCTTCGCAGCCAGTTTGCCGAGATGGTGGTGGCCGAGGGCGATGACTGGATCGCCATCAACAAGCCGTCCGGACTGGCCGTACAGGGTGGATCCGGCATGACCCGTCATCTGGATGGCATGCTGCAGGCGCTTGCCAGTGGCGAGGATGACCGGATGCGGCTTGTCCATCGCATCGACAAGGACACCTCCGGCTTGCTGCTGCTGGCGCGCGACCGGTCGGCGGCACGGCGGCTGACCCGTGCCTTTCAGGCACAGGAGATGGAAAAGACATATCTGGCGCTTGTCACCGGGGCGCCGCCACCATCGATGGACATCGACAACCCACTGATGAAGGGGGGTGGCGCCGGCGGCGAGATGATGATTGTCAGCCCGGAGGGACAGTCTGCCTATACCGAGATGCAGCTGATCGAGGCTGCCGGAAGGCGGCTTGCACTGGTGGCTCTCCGGCCGCACACCGGTCGCACCCATCAGCTTCGTGTTCATATGGCGCATGTTGGGCACCCGATCATCGGTGATGGCAAGTATGGAGGTGCTGGTGCGCATCCCGGTGGGACCATCGCAAAGCGGCTTCATCTTCATGCCTGGCGGCTCCAGCTTCCGGACGGACGCATGATCGAGGCACCCTTGCAGGCGCATTTTCAGCAGAGCCTCGATCTTCTTGGCCTTGCGGTGCCGGGCGCGGACTGGCAGTTTGCCTGACATTTGGTGAAGCAGGGTCCGGCGCGATGATGGCAAAGAAACGTTTCTACAAGACAGTCGGTATTGCCGAAGAGCAGGACGGTCTTGCCATCCTGCTGGATGGACGCGGCGTACGAAGCCCGGCAGGAACCGCGATGCGTCTTCCCGGTCACGCGCTGGCCAGCGCGGTGGCCGCCGAATGGGATGCGCAGACCGAGGAGATCGACCCGGCCAGCATGCCGATCTTCAGTCTTGCTGTGACGGTGATTGACCGGGTAACACCGCAGCGAGATGCCATCTGTACCGAGTTGACAGCCTATGGCGGGAATGACTGCCTCTGTTACCAGGACGCCGACGATAACGATTTGGCGGTACGGCAGGCGCAGCGATGGGGGCCTTGGCTTGACTGGGCGCGGACCGCTCTTGGTGCCGATCTGATGGTGGCGACCGGCATCATGCCGGTGACCCAGCCAGAGGACAGTCTGTCGGCGCTGGGACGCGCCGTGACGGCACATGACGACTGGGAGCTTGGCATGCTCTATCGCGCGACGACGCTTGCCGGCTCGCTGGTTCTGGGGCTGGCCATGGTGCGCGGCGAGATGAGCGCCGAGGCCATGTTCGATGCGGCCTTTCTTGATGAGCTGTGGCAGACCGAGAAATGGGGCAGCGACTGGGAAGCCGAGGACCGGCGGAGCAATATCCGCGCCGAGCTTGCCCATGCCGAATTGTTTCTCGGACTTCTTCGTGGTGAAGGATAGGGCCATGCTGCCAGCGCATCTGGAAAAACAGCTGTCCGATCTTGACCCGCGGGAGCTTGGCCCGCACGCGGTCGCGCTGCTGGATGAATTGCGGCGGGCGGCGCGTGCCGGCATGCCGTTGACGGTGCTGGTGCTTGCGGCGACGCTTGTTGATGTCGTGGCCAATGAAGAGGCCGGGCCGGCAGGCCATGTCGACGGTATGGATTTCGCCTATGCCGGCAACAAGGCGGCGCTTGGATGGCTTCGCGGGCGCCGCAACGAGCTTCTCCATCACGAGGGGCCTGCCGATGGGCTGATGGGCGAACCGGCGGCGGTTGACTGGCAGTGGCGGGACGCCGAGCGTGGGCTGACGGCGTTTCTCGACTATCTGGATGATCTGGTGCGTTACGATCTGTCCGACTAGGGGCCCGGATCGGGAAAATGTGTGGCAAAGCTGCTGCGAAGGGCGGCATCCAGCATCGCCATATCCACCTGCGCCCCCAGTCTGTGAAGCGATGTGACACCGCCATCGGTCACCCCGCAGGGCACAATGGCATCAAAGGCTGACAGGTCCGGGTCAAGATTCACCGCAACCCCGTGCCAGGTGACCCAGCGGCTGATCCGTACGCCGATGGCTGCCACCTTGTCCATCCGGTCACCGGCATCGACCCAGATCCCCGGGTTGCCATCGCGGCGTGTGCCTTCAATGCCGAACTGGCCAAGCACATCGATGATCCAGCCTTCCAGAGACGAGACATAGGCGCGCACATCGGGAGTGCGCGCGGCAAGGTCAAGCATCACATAGGCAACGCGCTGGCCGGGGCCGTGCCATGTCCATTGACCGCCGCGCCCGGTGGTATGGACCGGCGTGCTGCCCGGATTGATGAGGTCTGCCTCGCTTGCCGAGGTGCCGCCGGTCAGCACCGGATGATGTTCCAGAAGCCAGACCTCCTCGCCACCGGTGCCGGCACGGATGGCCGACGCATGCGCCGCCATCGCAGCGACCGTCGCGGCATAGTCTGCCGGTGAGGGAATGTCGCGGAACCGGGGCATGAGACAGGGCTCAGCCGGCGCGCATCAGCCCACCGGGGCTGAGCGGCATGTGACGGTTCACATCCTTGTAGAGAAGGTAGCGGAACGGCATCTCTCCGGTTGACCGGCAGGCCTGTGGGCAGAACGCGCGGAGCCACATGAAATCCCCCGGCCCGACCGTCACCCAGTCGCGGTTCAGCAGATAGTCGCCCTGTCCCTGAAGCACGAACAGCCCGTGTTCCATCACATGTGTCTCGGCAAACGGAATGACACCGCCGGGATGAAGCGTGACGATGTTCACATGCATATCGTGGCGCAGATCAGCCGGGTCGACAAAGCGGGTGGTTGCCCAGATGCCGTCACAATCCGGCATCTGGATCGGGTCTGTCTCATGGTCGCTTATCACAAAGGGTTCGGGATGGCTCACCCCTTCGACCGCCACATAATGTTTGCGGATCCAGTGGAAGATGGCGGGGGCAGCATCACCACCATCCATGGCCCGGATGGTCCAGTCCGCTCCAGCCGGAATATAGGCATAGCCGCCGGCGCCAAGCGAGAATGACGTGCCGGCCATGTTCAGATCGATCTCGCCATGGGTGACGAAGATCACCGCCTGGGCGTTGCCGTCAGGTTCCGGTGCGGTGCTGCCCCCACCTGGCTGCACCTCCACCAGATAATGCGAGAAGGTTTCGGAAAAGCCGGTCATCGGGCGGGCCAGGACCCAGGCACGCATGCCGCTCCAATGTGGCAGAAAGCTGGTGACGATATCGCACATCACGGCGCGTGGGATCAGGGCATAGGCCTCGGTGAAGATGGCACCATCGTCCGCGATGTCGCCCTGCGGCGGCAGCCCGCCGGGGGCAGGGGGATAGGTCCGGTGGGTGAGGGTATGGCTGGTCATGCGCTGGTCATCTGATGTGGTGGTCGCCGCCCCACTCTAGCACAGGCAACCGGACAGCGGAAACGCGGCGGTGCCTGCTGTGATGCGCGCTGTGACGCTGTTCGGGGATGCCGGGCAAAAGGGCTTGATTCAGGCGGGAAGCGGTGACATAAACACGGCACCTCGCGTGCGGCCGTGGCGGAATTGGTAGACGCGCAGCGTTGAGGTCGCTGTGGGTTAATAACCCGTGGAAGTTCGAGTCTTCTCGGCCGCACCATTCTCTCATCTAAACACCTGATATGTCAGCACATTATGTGCAACGGATTTGTGTGTGAAATAGAATGAGAAAGAAATATGCTCCCGAACACGTGATGATTCGTGATGGTATTTACTATTACGTCCGTCATATTCCTCATGATTT
>NTKV01000063.1 GCA_002457745.1 SAR116 cluster bacterium MED-G06
GCAGCCTGCGCCACCTTTGCGGGGAGATGTGACAGCGCATAGAGCTGGCCATGCGGGTGGTCAAGCGTCACACCAATCTCGCGTCCACGGTTCTCGAACGGCAGCACCCAGCAGATATCAGGCTGTGCCATGATCTCGGCAAGCCTGATGGCCAGCGCATCGATCAACAGGCCAATGCGCCCAGCGCCGATGGTCGACAGGCTTGCCTGATGCGCCGCGCTGTAGGAGATCACCTCGCAGACACCGATGCCGGCGCGGGTTGGCAGGTTCAGCGCCGGCGGCGTCCCGGGATCCGGCGTCAGGGCGGCAAACCTGTTGGTGAAGATGGCGACCTCATAATCATCCACCGGCACATCGGTCAGCCCGTCTGGCGAGGTCATCGGGCAGAGCGGACAATCACTGGCATTCGGCAGGAATGTCCGGCCCTGCCGGACCCCTGAATAGGAAATCCATTCGCCGCTCAGCGGATGCTGGCGAAGATGCGCGCCGGCTGGCGGCAGCGACGGCAGGCCGTCGAAAACCCGGTAGTCACGCAGGGCGCGGCTGAACAGATTGAGGGTCCGCCCCTCTCCCCGGTCCAGCGTTGCACGGTAGAGACTGTCCGTTATCCGCGTCGCGGGAAAGCCGCTGCCGGACCCAGCGGGACGATCGGACATCAGAGTCTCAGTTCCGTCGCCGCCTCAAACAGATAGGCGGATGCAGGATCGAAGCTGACCACCGCCTCACCGCGTTCGGGAAGGCTGCCGGCATCGCGAGTCTCGACGGTCATCTGCGTTCCGCCCTTGCCGGACACATAGGCGAAGGAGGTGCCGCCAAGGTCCTCGACCAGATCGACATGCACCGGAAGCTTTACCGCACCTTTGGCGGTGAAATGCTCTGGCCGGATTCCGACCATCACCGCCGCGCTGGTCTCGCGCCGGTCTCGCCCACGGGCAAGCTTCATCGTCACATCGGCGAACCCGTCGAGGGCCACTTCGACCTTTGTCCTGGTCTCGCCAACAATCTGGCCGGGCAGGAAATTCATCCGCGGTGACCCGATGAAACCACCAACAAACATATTGTCCGGATCGCGATACAGCGCCTTTGGTTCGCCAACCTGTTCGATCACCCCGTCACGCAGGATGACGATCCGGTCGGCAAGGGTCATTGCTTCGACCTGGTCATGGGTCACATAGATCATTGTCGCGCCGAGATCCTGATGCAGCTTGGCGATTTCAAGGCGCATCTGAACACGAAGCTCGGCATCGAGATTGGACAGCGGCTCGTCAAACAGGAAGATTTTCGGCTCACGCACGATCGAGCGGCCAATG
The DNA here is from genome assembly GCA_002457745.1 of SAR116 cluster bacterium MED-G06. Lineage (GTDB taxonomy): Bacteria > Pseudomonadota > Alphaproteobacteria > Puniceispirillales > Puniceispirillaceae > UBA8309. The sequence continues at coordinate 1,311 of NTKV01000063.1, forward strand.
GCAACACGCTGGCGCTGGCCACCTGACAATGCTTTCGGTTTGCGCTCGAGAAGATCCTCCAGCCCCAGAATGGCAGCAGCAGCCCGCACCCGTCTGTCAGTCTCGGCGCTGTCCACCTTGTTCATCTTCAGCGAGAACGCCATGTTTTCATAGACGCTCATATGCGGATACAGCGCATAGGACTGGAACACCATGGTGACGCCGCGCGCCGCCGGGTCGGCATGGGTCACATCCTCGCCATCAATGCGGAGCTCACCGGCGGTGACGGTTTCAAGCCCGGCAATCATTCGCAGCAGGGTGGATTTTCCACATCCTGACGGCCCGACAAAAACGGTGAATTCACCCTTCTTGACCTCGAGATCGACGCCGTGGATGACTTCAGTCTCACCAAAGGATTTGTAGATATCTGTCAGGCTGAGTTGCGACAGGTCCATGGCTCCCACACACCGTCTCTGATTGGCTGCCACAGGCTAGTCGCACGACCTGAAAATTCAATGGAAAACTTTGGCGATCAGGGATGGGATGTCACGCTGGCAAGATCAGGCAGCCGGACGCAGGCGAGCCGCCTAGCCGACAAACGCCTTTTCGATCACGAAGTCCGCTGGACGGGCATTCGAGCCTTCGACAAAACCACGCGCCTGCAGGGCTTCGCGCATGTCATTCAGCATCGCCATCGACCCGCAGATCATCGCCCGATCCGTGGCCGGATCAAGCGTCGCATCGGCGGCTGTTTCGAGCCGTCCGTCCGCAAGGCAGCTTGTGAGGCGGCCGGTCATCGCGGAGTCCTCCCGCGTTGTCGCGGTGATCAGCTGCAGACGGCCAGCGGCAAACGCGCCGACAAGGGGATCATCACCCAAACTCGCACCAAGCCCTCGCGCATAGGCAAGCTCGGCAACATGGCGGCATCCCTGGACAAGGATCAGCCTGTCAAACTTCTCATAGCTCTCGGGATCACGGATGATCGAGGCGAAGGGCGCGATGCCCGTGCCGGTGGCGAACATCCACAGCTGCCGTCCAGGAACCAGCGCGTCGATCACCAGCGTGCCTGTCGGCTTGCGACGCATCCAGATGGTATCGCCCGGCCTGATATGCTGGAGTCGCTCGGTCAACGGGCCACCCGGCACCTTGATGGAGTAGAATTCCAGCGTGTCATCCCAGTTTGGGGAGGCGATGGAATAGGCCCTGAAGACCGGCGCCGTGCCCGGAAGCCCGATCATCACAAACTCGCCGGAGCGGAACCGGAAACTCGCCGGCCGGGTCATCCGGAAGCGGAACAGACCGTCGGTATAATGCTCGATCTCGGTGACCGTCTCGGCAAAACAGCTGTCCGGTGCGGCCAGCGCGTCACCGAGGCTGTCATGAGTCTGTGTGGCATGAAGGGTCATCATTCTCCACCTGAACTGGTCGGGAAGCCAAAGCGTCCTCCACTTCATTAGCATGCGAATGACTTGCGCTCAATTATTTTGTTTGCATACGAATGACCTAGGCAGAAGCCCGATCAGGTGCCGCGTGCCTGCATCATCTCGGCGCGGCGGGTGTCGGTGGCTGGTGCATCAAGCGACAGCCCGCCACCCTCCTCCTGCCGGACAATGACACCATAGAGGCTGTCTGCCTGTTCGGCGCTGTAGCGGCCAAGGCGCACATCCTCGAACACCGCGGCAGGTGCGCGTTCCAGCGGGTCGCCATAGCCGCCACCGCCTGGTGTTCGCACCCACACGCGGTCCCCGGGTGCCAGCGGAATATCCTGCTCCTTCGACAGGTGAAGCGGCACATAGGATTCGCCGCCGCGAAGCACCACCACCTTGTTCACATCGCCATCGCTGCCGCCAAGAACGCCCTGCGGACCAAACCTGCCATGGTCCATCACAAAGCTGGCGCGCGCTTCGCCATTGCGAAGCTCGAGCTCGTAATCCAGCCCGAACCCGCCACGCGTGCGGCCCGCCCCGGCGGATCCCTCGTGAAGCGCGTAGTGGTGGTAGAAGACCGGGAAGGCCTGCTCCATGATTTCCACTGGCGGGGCCTTGGAGATACCGATGGTCGAACAGCCATTGCTGAGTCCATCCCCATCCGCATTGCCGCCATAGCCACCGCCCGACAGCTGATACATCACGAAATCACGGCCACGTTCGGCATTGTGGCCACCAAGCGCGAAATTGCCACTGGTGCCGGCCGGCGCCGCCGTCACCCGGTCGGGAAGCGGCTGCACCATCGCGGCGAACACCGCCTCGGCGATCCGCTGGCTGACTTCAGCCGCACAGCCGGAGACCGGGCGCGGGTAATGCGCATCAAGGAAGGTGCCCTCCGGCCGGATGATCTCCAGCGGTTCAAAGGCACCAGCGCTGATCGGCACTTCCGGGAAAATGTGCCGCATCGCCAGATAGACCGAGCTCAGCGTCGTCGCCAGCACCGAATTCATGGGCCCACGGCAGGGTGGGCTGGACCCGTCAAAATCGAACACCAGCCTGTCATCCACCTTGCTGACCTTCAGCCTGATCTCGAGCGGCTGGTCGACCACCCCGTCACTGTCAACATAGGCCACTGACTGCCAGCTTCCTTCGGGCATCGTCGCAATCATCTGGCGCATTTGCGTGGCGGCGCGCTGACGAAGCTCGGTGATGGCCGCCGCGACAGTGTCATCACCATAGCGGCCAAGCAGAAGGTCGAGCCGGTCAGCCCCGACATCAAGCGCCGCGGCCTGCGCCTTCACATCGCCGATCCGCTGGTCGGCGACGCGGATGTTGGAACAGATGATGGCGTAGATTTCCTCATCCATGACGCCTTTCTTGAACAGCTTCACCGGAGGCAGGCGCAGCCCCTCCTGCTCCACCGCCGTGGCTGACGCCGAAAAGCCGCCAGGCACCGCCCCGCCCGTATCCGGCCAGTGGCCGGTGTTCGACAGCCAGCACCACAGCTTGCCATCGCGGTAATAGGGGCGGACGAAGCGCACATCCATCAGATGCGTGCCGCCTAGATAGGGATCATTGACGATGTAGATGTCGCCGGGCTCCGGTGCCATGGCGCGGCCCTCGCCAATCAGGCGGATCAGTTCGGCCGTGGAATATTGCATGGTGCCGACAAACACCGGCAGCCCACCAGCGCCCTGCGCGATCAGCGCCCCGTCATCGGCGGCGTAGATGCCGTCCGACCTGTCGTTCGCCTCGGCAATCACTGGCGAGAAGGCCGCCCGTGAAAAACTGAGATCCATCTCATCGCAAACCTGCTGCAATCCGGCCTGGATAACGCTGAGGGTGATCGGATCAAGCATCATGGCATCGGCTTTCATGACAGCCCCCCTACGGTGACAAGGATATTGCCGTCATCATCAGAAACGGCACTGTCCTGCGGTTCGATCAGAATGGTCGTGTCCATCTGTTCGAGAATTGCCGGACCATTCAGGCGCGCATCAAGCGGCAGCTTTTCCCGGGCATAGACAGGCGTGTCCTGCCAGCCTGACGCCGACCCGCCACCATCGAACCAGACCGGCCGGCTGCCGGTTTGCGCTGCTGCCACCGATCCGGCGCGCGCACTGTTGTCGATCAGGCCGCCGAGATCGACCTCCGGGCGGCGACCGGTAACGCTGGTATTCACATTCACAATCTGCGCCCTGATGTCTGGAAGGCGGACGCGGAACCTGTTGAAATAGACCTCCTCGAAGGCATTCTGGATATCGGCGCGCGTCATCATCGCCGAGGCCAGCGGCACCGACAGCAGATGTGTCTGGCCGACAAACTGCATATCCAGCGAATGCGTCACCTCGATGGCCTCGATCCTGACAGGCTCCTGGCGGATCAGCGCCTCTCCCTCACCGGCCTGCGCCGCCATCATCCCGGCCAGCCGGTCGATCTCCATCCCGTCGAGCGGGGTGTTCACCGTGCGCACAAAATCATGCCGCAGGTCGGCGACAATGCAGCCAAGCGCGTTGGTGATGCCGGGCCGCGCCGGTACCAGCACTTCGGGAACGCCAAGTTCCCCTGCCAGCGCGGAAGCATGAAGCGGGCCTGCCCCGCCAAAGGCGAACAGGCTGAAATCCCGTGGGTCGAGGCCAAGTGACACCGACACCATGCGGGTCGCCCCGGCCATGCGCGTGGTTGCCATGCGCAACACCGCCGCGGCTGCCGTTTCGGCGTCAACACCAAGCGGATCGCCAAGCCTGGTCTGGAAAATTCCGCGGATGTCATCGATATCAACCGCCCCGGGCACAGATTTCAGCTTGCCGACATCCAGCCGGCCAAGAACCATATTGGCATCGGAAATGGTCGGCAGATCACCACCGCGCCCATAGCAGATCGGCCCGGGATCGGCGCCCGCGCTCTGCGGCCCGACTTCCAGAAGACCGGCTTCATTAACCCGGGCAATCGACCCGCCACCGGCCCCAATGGTGCGCACATCGACCATCGGCACATGGATCGGCATGGCATATTCGATCTCGATCTCGTTCGACACCGAAGGCTGGCAATCGCGGATCAGCGCCACATCGGTCGAGGTGCCGCCCATGTCATAGCTGATCAGGTTCGGGCGGCTGGCACGCCGCCCGGTATAGGCCGCGGCGATCACCCCGGAGGCCGGCCCCGACATCACCGTCTTCGCCGCCTCCTTCACCACGCGGCTGGCCGAAACAGTGCCACCATTGCCATTCATCACCAGCAGCTCACCGCCATAGCCGCCATCTGCCAGCTCGTCGGCAAGTCGCTTCACATAACGCTCCAGAAGCGGTTGCACCGACGCGTTCACCGCCGCCGTGACCCCGCGCTCGAACTCACGGCTCTCTGACAGCAGCCCATGCCCCATGGTGATGTAGCTGTTCGGCCAGATATCGGCCAGCACCTCGGCGGCCCTGATTTCATGCTCCGGATTGGCATAGGCATGAAGGAAATGGATGACCACCGATTCAACACCGCGCGCCAGCAGCTGCTCACCAGCGGCGCGCACAGCCGCCTCGTCCAGGGCGGTGACAACACGGCCGGCATAATCCATCCGCTCCGGCACCTCGAGGCGCAGATCCCGCGGGATGATCGGGTCAAAATGCCCCTTCATGCCATAAGGCTGCGGCCGCGTGCGGCGACCAAGCTCCAGAACATCGCGAAAGCCGGCTGTGGTGATCAGACCGGTGCGGCTGAGCTTGCGTTCCAGAACGGCGTTGGTCGTCGTTGTCGTGCCATGGATGACAAGCGCAACCCGCGACAGCTCGCTATCCGCCTCGGCAACGGCGTTCATCACCCCGAAAGCCTGATTGTCCAGTGTGCTGGCAACCTTGGCGAGACGGACCGCGCCCGTCGTCTGGTCCAGCCTGACAAGATCGGTGAAGGTGCCACCGACATCGACGCCGATCAGGTCCCCATCATAGCTGTTCTCGCCGCTGTCCATTCCTGCCCTCTCCCGATGCCGAACCCCGAACCCGGGCTGCGATGGGTCACACCCGCCCTGTGTTCCCCGCCCTGTGTCCCTTGCCGAGCGTCCCCCGCCCTGCATAACCATCAGCCACCATACTGTGGCCATTTCGTTGGTACGCAAATGAGCGCCAAATCTTGACAAAAAGTCAAACGGATTTCCAGAATGATGGATGGCGAGGAGCGGTCAAGGAGGCAATGTGCCAAACAGTACTGTGGGGCGTATCCGACCCTTCGTAAAGGCTGTCGGGATTGCGGGTGTCGGCATGATGGTGCCGACCAGCGCCGGCGCTCATGCCACTGGTCAGAGCTTTGTCGCGCTGTTGCCGACCGGCCCTTATATGGCCATCGGTGTGGCGACAGTCGCACTCAGCATCATGCTTCTGTGGTTTCTGCCGCCGCGATCCGCAGCAGCCTTGCTGCCAAGCCGCGGGGTTGGCCGGATCGCCGCACCGGCACCAGCGCGAAGACTATGCAGCCTTCTCATGTTCTTGTTGTTGTGCACTGGCATCGTCAGCGGTCTGACCGGAACACGCGACCCGCTCGAGAACCCGCTTGTGCTGGGCTTCTGGGTGGCCTTCTGGATGGCCACGCCAATGGTTCAGGGATATCTGTTCGATCTGTGGGGATGGATGTCGCCCTGGCGGTGGGCGGCACGGCCGATGGCGGCACTGGTCGGCAGGCCGCCTCTGCATCTGCCACGCCGTGCCGGGGTATGGCCGGCGGCGATACTGCTTCTCGGATTCTCGGCCTTCACCCTTGCGGACCCGGCACCTGACGACCCGGCGCGTCTTGCCGCGGTGATCGCCGGCTACGGCTGTCTGACCTTTGCCGGGATGGCGCTTTTTGGACCGCGCCGCTGGCTGCGTCAGGTGGAGTTCCTGTCGATTCTGATGGCGCAGTTCGGCAGACTGCCGGCTTTGGCGCGCCGCGGCAGGCGGGTGCGCGCCGGATGGCCGGGATGGCAGCTTGCGGCCGGCGCGGCAGCGGTGCCGGGCACCCCGGTCTTCATCCTTGTGCTTCTTGGCACCGGATCCTTTGACGGCTTTAACGAGACCTTCGTCTGGCTCGATCTGATCGGGGTGAATCCGCTGGCCTTTCCCGGGCGATCCGCGGTGATCGTTCCGGTGATCACCGGGCTGGTCAGCGCTAATATTCTTCTGGTCTGTCTGTTCACGACCATGATCACAGCCGGTGACAGGCTGGTCGGCGGCAGTCGCGGGATCGGGCAGCTGCTGGCGCTGTTCGCACCGACAATCCTGCCAATCGCGCTGGCTTACCATATGGCGCATTACCTGCCGTCACTTCTTGTCGACGGCCAGTATGTCCTTGTCGCGCTGAACGACCCCTTCGGCACTGGCGCCAATTTTCTCGGCCTTGCCGACTTTTATGTCACCACCGGATTCTTCAACCACCGCGAGACCATGCGCGTCATCTGGCTGAGCCAGGCGGCCTTCATTGTCTTCGGCCATGTGATCGCGGTGGTGCTGGCGCATGCTGCCGCGATCAAGCTTTATGGCGATGTGGCGCGAGCCTTTCGGGCCGGCCTGCCGCTTGCCGCTTTCATGGTTCTCTACACCTGGTTGGGGCTGTGGCTGCTTGCGGCACCAAAAGGCGGTTGACCCTACAACCGGTTATTTTGGGCTGGACATGGTGTTTGCATACACACAAACTCGAAGGCAGAAAAACAAAAAAACATACCGGAGAGACCACGAGACTTCGAAACAACTGAGAGGGAGGCTCTTATGAAAAAAACAGTTCATGACACATCGGCTGATCCAGCCCGCAACAACAAGACGGGCGACAGCGTGATCGACGCTGCGAAGCCAAGCCGCCGCGCGGCGATCAAGACGCTGGCAGCCACCACCGCCCTTGCCGCGGCGGCGAGCACCATGCCGCTGTTCGGGCGTTATGGTCAGGTGCAGAGCTCGGAGCCCATCAAGATCGGCTTCCAGGTGCATCGCACCGGCATCGGCGCCGCCTATGGCCGCTGGTATGACCGCACCACCAAGGCGGCTGTGAAAAAGATCAATGACGAGGGCGGAATCAATGGCCGTCCGGTCGAGATCGTCGCCGAGGATGATGGTACCGACCCGAAGCGGGGCGCTGAAGTCGTCGAGAAGATGGCCACCCAGCATGGCTGTGACATCGCTTTCGGAACGCTGTTCAGCCATGTCGTGATCGGTTCCGCACCGCGTGCCGGCGAGCTGAAGATTCCCTATTTCGTGGTCTCCGAAGGTCACCATGTCGCCAGCGGCATGCTGAACCGCTACACGCTGCAGCCGGGCATCACCGATGTGAAGAGCCAGGTTCAGGCCATGGCCCCCTTCGTCAACAGCACCCTCGGCAAGAAGGTCACCATGATCTATCCGGACTTTGCGTTCGGCCATGATCACCGTGACTATTTCTCGGCCGCGGTCGAGGCCCAGGGTGGCGAGGTTGTGGCAAAGATCGCGATCCCGCCGACCGAGTCCTCCTTCACCAAATATTTCCCGAAGATTCCGCGCAACACCGATGTGATCTATCACGTCATGGTGGGCCCGGCGGTTCTGACCTTCGTCAAGGAAATGGGTGAGTTCTTCGGCAATTCACGGCCCGAAATCTTCGGCTTCATCGACTCGCTCGAAGCGGTCGATCTGGCAAGCCCGGGTCTGGAGTTCCTCGAGGGCACCTATTTCTGGGAAGGCAACCCGCGTTACGCCCAGGCCAACCAGTCGGACTATGACAAGGCCTATCGCGCCGCGGTCGGTGTGGATGCAAATGGTGCGTCGCTGTCCGACTCCAAGGATGTTGCCACCTATGCCCATATGTTCGGCTGCTGGGAGACGCTTCATATCGTCAAGGCCGGAATGGAAGCCAGCGGTTATGCTGGCGCGGGTGATCGGGCAAAACTGATCGAAGCCGTGGAATCGATGACCTCGATGCCGCATTCCTTCGCGCATCCGCAAGGTGCCAAGGAGTTCAACGGCAAGACCCACCAGACCTTCGGCCACCAGTACATCACCAAGGTGACCAACGGAAAGCTGATGCTGGCGCACACAACCTCGATCGAGGACACCTACTATCCCGACGAGGTGGACTACACCACCCAGTCCTTCTAGGAACATGGCGTGGCCGGCACCCGCGGGCCACGCCTTTCATTTCGATTTATGTGAGTTGATGTCTTCGCTCTGGGGGGAGTGGCGCTAGCCGCATCGTATGGAACTCGGGCCCTATCTCATCCTTGGTCTTCTCGAAGGACTTGTTACCGCCGCCGTGCTGTCGCTGATGGCGCTTGGCCTGTCGCTGGTTTTCGGGGTGATGCGCGTGGTGAATGTCGCGCATGGGGAATTCTTCATGGTCGGCGCGGTGCTGGCCTGGTGGATCGCCAGCGCTGTTGGCGGCCATCCGGCCCTTGGCTTTATTGCCGCCCTGCTGTTGGCACCGCCACTGACTGCCGGGCTTGCGATGCTGGCGGACCAGCTTGTTCTGAAGCGCATCGGCTATGACCCGGAACGCACCATTGTCGCCACCATCGGCCTTCTGTATGTGATCCAGCAGGTCACCCTGATGACGTATGGGCCGGATGCCCGCCCGGTCGAGGCCCCGTTCAACCACCGCCTGTCGATCCCGTTTGTCGAATGGACCGAAAGCGGGCTGGCGATGTACTGGCCCTGGGGGCTTGGCACGACAAGCTACAAGCTGGCGGTGATTGCTGCCGCGGTGATCCTGCTCACCGCCATCTGGCTGCTGATGACGCGAACCCGCTACGGGCTTCTGATGCGGGCCACACAGCTTGACCGCGAAACCGCCCAGGCCTTCGCCATCCCGGTCGGGCGGGTCTACGCCTCGGTCTTCGGCCTTGGGGCAGGCCTGGCGGCGCTTGGCGGGGTGCTGATCGTGCCGATCCAGCAGGCGCATTATCTGATGGGGCATGACCCGCTGCTGCTGTCCTTCATCGTTGTCATCATCGGCGGGCTTGGCAGCCTTCCCGGCACCGTCGTCGCCGCGCTGCTGATCGGCGTCAGCGATGGCATGATCTCGGTCTTCTTCTCGCCAACCCTGGCGAAGATCATCGCCACACTGGCTGTGGCCTTCGTGCTGATCTTCCGGCCGCAGGGGCTGTTCGGGAAACGCGCGCTATGACCGAAATCCAGAAATCATGGGCGCTCCATCTCGGGGTTATCGCGCTGCTGTTCGCGCTGCAGTTCATCCTGCCGGCCTACCATCATGGCAGCCTTGCGCGGGTGATGGTGCTGACCTGCTATGCCATGGGATACAACATCCTGTTTGGCTATACCGGCCTTCTCAGTCTGGGACATGCGCTGTTCTTTGCCGCCGGCATGTACGGGCTGTCACTCAGCATCCAGCATCTCGACTGGACCGCCGGGCCGGCGCTTCTTGCCGGACTTGCAACCGGGTTTGCCGTGGCGCTTGTCGTTGGCATGCTGCTGCTTCGCACCGCCGGCGTTGCCTTCATGATCGTGACGCTGATGTTCGCGCAGGCCGGCTATCTGACAGTGCTCTATTTCGGCGAATGGACGCGTGGCGACGAGGGTTTCGTGATCCAGCAGGAGCTTCGCCGCATCGCCGGCTTTGATCTGTCCGACCCGACAAGCCGCTATTTCGCCGCGCTGCTGATGATGGCGATCTGTATCATCATCACGCTGCGTGTGGTGCAGACCGGCTTCGGGCGTGTTCTTGTCGCCATTCGCGAGAATGAGGAGCGCACCCGCATGCTTGGCTATGACATCCAGCGTCACAAGCTTGCGGCCATCCTGTTGTCGGGAACAATGTCAGCCGCCGCCGGCGCGGCCTACGGCCTGCTGTTCGGCTATGCCGGCGCCACATTCGCCTCGGTACAATATTCGATCTTCCCGCTGCTCTGGGTGCTTCTTGGCGGGGCCGGCACCGTGCTCGGGCCCTTCATCGGCACGCTGTTCATGTTCTATCTGATCGATCTCTCGAGCGAGCTGACAACAGCCTATATGCTGATCGCCGGCCTTGTGCTGGTGGCGCTGACCCTGTTCGCGCCGCAGGGGCTTGTCGGTGAGCTGCGCCGGCGTACCCTGAGGTGGCTGCCATGAGCCTGTTGTCGACACGCCAGCTCAGCCGGCATTTCGGTGGCCTGAAGGCTGTGGAGAATGTCGATTTTGACCTTCCCACCGGCCAGGTGCGCGCGCTGATCGGCCCGAACGGGGCCGGCAAGACAACGTTTGTCGGCATGCTGTCGGGCCGTATCCCGGCAAGCAATGGCCAGGTCATGTTCGAGGGCCGCAACATCACCGCGGAGCCGGCCCATCGCCGGATCCGCGCCGGCATGGCCTATACTTTCCAGATCACCTCGGTTTTTGGCCGCCTTCCGGTGACCGAGAATGTGGCACTTGCCATGCGCTGGCGCACCGGCGGTGACGAGGCGGAGACAAAGCGGCGCGTCGCGGAGTCGCTTGACCGGGTCGGTATTGCCGACCGTGCCGACCAGCTTGCCGGCGACCTCAGCTACGGACACCAGCGCCTTCTGGAGATCGCCATGGGGCTGAGCCAGGACCCGCGCCTTCTGATCCTTGACGAACCGACCCAGGGGCTTGCCGACAGCGAGATCGCGGACTTCATCGCGCTGATCCGCAGCCTTGCTGGCGAGATGACCATCCTGCTGATCGAGCACAATATCAATGTCGTCATGCAGACCGCAGATGCCATCACAGTGCTGAATTCCGGGCAAGTGCTTGCCGAGGGCACACCTGACGAGATTCGGGCCAACGCCGCCGTGCAGGCGGCCTATCTGGGGACCGGCTGATGCTGACGGTAAGCGGACTTTCATCGGGGTATCAGGGCGCACAGGTGCTTCATGACGTGTCCTTCTCGGTCGAGGCTGGCGAGATCGTCTGCCTTCTCGGCCGCAACGGGGCCGGAAAGAGCACCTGCCTGAAAACCATCATGGGGCTGATCCGCGCCAGCAG
>NTKV01000064.1 GCA_002457745.1 SAR116 cluster bacterium MED-G06
CTGAAGCGCGGAATTGACCGCCCCGATGTCGAACTTCAGCGACGGGAAGCGGTTCTGGCTCTCGGCGAAGAGGCCGTCATGGAGCTCGACCTGCGTGGCGCGAAGATTGGGCTCGGCCTGAGCCCCGCGACCGACGCGGACAAGCGCGTTCGGCTCTTCCGAGCCGGCGGCGATGATGCCGCGCGGGCGGTGATATTTGAAAGACCTTCCGACGAGGTGAATGTTGTTTGCCAGCAGGGCTGAGGCCAGAGTGTCGCCCTCATAGCCCTCGAGCACCCGGCCGTCGAACGTGAAGCTGACCGGCTTGCCCCGGTTGACGCGTCCGCCTGTGGCAGCACGTGAAATCTGGGCCGGAGCGGATTTCCGGAACATCGACGAAGCGCTCATCAGGACCCACTCCGTTGGTTGCGGGCAGATTTGGCAGGCTTCGCTGCTGCTTCGGCGGCGGTGTCGCGGCGCCAGCTGTTCTTGTGCGCGGCTTTGCCAGCCTTGGATGCGGGAAGGCCTCCCATCGGATAGATCTCGACAATCTCGTGGGTTGCGGTGTCGCGCGCCATGTTGAACCAGCGGCGGCATCCTGCGGTATGGCGCCAGCGCTCAAGGAACAGGCCCTTGGGGTTGTCACGAAGGAACAGGTAATCGGCAAATTCGGCGTCGGTCAGGCTGTTCTCGGCAAGGGGACGGGCGATATGCGCCTCGCCACCACAGGCGAACTCGCTTTCCTCGCGCGGGCCGCAATGGGGACAGGTGATTACAAGCATCGTATCGGTCTCCGGTCCGTGGTCAGTGCGCGACGCCGGCGGCGCCATGTTCGTCAATCAGCAGGCCGGTCTGGAACCGGTCCAGCGCATAGGGGGCAGCGATCCTGTTCGGGCGATCATTCGCGATCAGGTCGGCAAAGACATGGCCGGATCCCGGGGTGGCCTTGAAGCCGCCGGTGCCCCAGCCGCAGTTGAAATACAGCCCTTCAACATCGGTCTTCGAGATGATCGGCGACGCGTCCGGGCAGGTGTCGACGATACCGCCCCAATGGCGAAGCATGCGAAGCCGGGACAGGACCGGGAACAGCTCTACCGCCGCGGCAATCATATGTTCCGGCACCGGGAAGGAGCCGCGCTGCGCATAGGAGTTGTATTTGTCGACGCCGGCGCCAAGCACCATCTCGCCCTTGTCAGACTGGCTGATATACATATGCACCGCGTTCGACATGATCACCGTGTCGAGGACCGGCTTGATCGGCTCGGAAACAAGCGCCTGCAGCGGGCGGCTTGCCAGCGGAAGCCTGATATCGGCCATGCCGGCGACAACGCTCGAATGACCGGCGACCACACAACCCACCTTGCGGGTCTTGATGAATCCCCGGCTGGTCTCGATGCCGACAATGCGGCGGCCGTTGCGGCGCAGGCCGGTGACCTCGCAATTCTGGATGATGTCGACGCCAAGATCGTCCGCGGCGCGGGCGTAGCCCCAGGCAACGGCGTCGTGCCGCGCGGTGCCGCCGCGTTTCTGCAGGAAACCGCCCATCACCGGATAGCGGATCGTCTGGTCGGTGTTGATGATCGGGACAAACGTCTTGATCTCGGACGGGCCGAGAATCTCGGAATCGATGCCGTTCAGCCGGATGGCGTGAACCCGCCGCGACATCTCGCGAAGCTCGTGTTCGGAATGGGCGATGGTGAGAACGCCGCGCTGGCTGAACATCACATTGAAGTTCAGATCCTGCGACATGCCTTCCCACAGCTTCAGCGCATGCTCGTAGATGGCGGCGCTTTCATCCCACAGATAGTTTGACCGGATGATGGTTGTGTTACGGCCTGTATTGCCGCCACCAAGCCAGCCCTTTTCGACCACGGCGACGCGCTTGACGCCATGCACCGCAGCCAGATAGTAGGCTGTTGCCAGGCCATGGCCACCACCACCGATGATGACGACATCATATTCGTCCTTCGGCGGGGCGTCGCGCCAGGCGCGCTGCCAGTCCTGATGATAGTTCATCGCCTTTTTGGCGAGGGCGAAGGCAGAGTATTTCTGCTTGCCGCCCGGCAAACCCCGCAGGCCGCGATCTGGCTGATCCGTTGCCATGACACCTCACCCGATCTTTGGACGGCCGGCGCGCGATGCCCGGTGGCAACCGTCCTCTCCAGCGTCCTGTTCCGCTGTCAGCTTCGTCTGACAGCACGTTTCGCACGTTATGTTCGTCAGTCCTGACGCCGATCCATCAGCGTCCGCACAATCTGAACCGCGCGCGCGCCAGCGCCTGTCCCGATGCCGACCAACGGTTTGTCCCGCCCGACAAGCTGTCAGACGGCCTCATATCCATCGCCCGGCGACATTGCTGGATAGCAGAAATGCGGCATGCTGCAAATATCGCCGGCTCTTGCAAATCGCCGCATGCAGGCCGGTGACGGGGAGGATAAACGGACAGTCGACATGAACTTCATCGAGACGGCTTGACCTTGGCCGGCAACCGCCCGACGATGGAGCGTCTTCGCAACCACAACCGGACGTCTCAGACCATCATGACTGTGATCAATTCCATTGCCGACCGTGCTGAAGAGATCCGCGCCTGGCGCCATGAACTGCACCAGCATCCCGAGATCTGTTTTGAGGAGGTCTGGACGTCCGATTTCATCGCTGCCAAGCTTGAAAGCTTCGGGATCGAGATCCACCGTGGCATGGGCAAGACCGGCGTTGTCGGTGTGCTTCGTGGCAGTGGTGACAGCGCCCGTGCCATCGGGCTTCGCGCCGATATCGACGCGTTGCCGATGGATGAGCTGAACGAATTCGAACATGCCTCCAAAATCCCCGGGCGCATGCATGCCTGTGGGCATGACGGGCACACGGCAATGCTTCTTGGCGCGGCGCAATATCTTGCCGAAACGCGGAATTTCGACGGCACCGTCTATTTCATTTTCCAGCCTGCCGAAGAGGGTGGCGGGGGCGGCCTGGCGATGATCGAGGACGGGCTGTTCAGCGAATTTGACATGCAGACCGTCTGGGGGATGCATAACTGGCCATCGATGGACAAGGGTCATGCCGGCATCCATGACGGGGTCTGTATGGCCAATGCCGATGAATTTGCCATGACCATCAGCGGGCGGGGTGGCCACGCGGCCCAGCCGCATTCCTGCATCGACCCGATCCCCTGTGGTGCCACCATTGTCCAGGCGCTGCAGACCATTGTCGCGCGGCGGGTCTCGCCGGTCGATTCAGCAGTGGTCAGCGTCACCATTTTTCAGGCTGGCAGCGCGCATAATGTCATCCCCGACGATGTGAAGCTTGCCGGCACGGCACGTTCGTTCCGGACGGAGACACGGCAGCTTCTGGAAACCGCCATCCGCGAGGTGTCCGAGAGCGTAGCGGCGGCGCATCAATGCCAGATCGATTTCGAATGGAGCCCGGGCTACCCGGCGACAGTCAATCATGCTGTCGAGGCCGAACGTGCCGCCGGGGTGATGGCAACAGTGCTTGGTGAGGACAACATCGACCGCGATGTGGAGCCGTCGCTTGGTGCCGAGGATTTCGCCTATATGCTCGAGGAGAAGCCCGGGGCCTATATCTGGCTTGGGTCAGGTCCGGCGCCGGCGGAAGGCATGCTGCATTGCGCGCGCTTCGACTTCAATGACGAGGTGCTGCCGATCGGCGCATCCTACTGGGCCAAACTTGTTGAAAGCGAGTTGCCACGCTGAGTGGCTGTCGCCTGATCATCCGACATTCCTGACATCCGCGTTTGCCGTTGCGGCGTGTTTTCGCTGGTGGTGACTGTGCTGCCCGATTGCCTGTCAGCTTGTTCTATGATAGAACAAAACATGAACAAAAATGTGAACAGGCACAGGGCAACAGGCAGGAGTTTTCGTCATGGCGCATGCTGGTGATATGGTCATGCCATCGCATTCCGGTCCCGCGATGGCGAATATTTATGAACAAGATCAATTGGATGATTGCAAAAGGAATCTGCAGCCACAGGCGCGCCACCGGCAGTTCTGTCAGCTTCGCCAGGATGTTGCCGCGCTTGACGGGCAACTGGCCGCCGCGCGATTGCCGCTTGCTGTCGATTCGCTTGATTCGGCGCTGGCAGGTGGGCTGGCGCTTGGCCGGGTGCATATGCTGTGCGGGCGTCCCGGGCATGATGGGGCGCTGACCGGTTTTGCCGTGGCATTGCTTCGTCGCATCCTGACGCGGGTTGATGCGGCGGCTCCGATTGTCTGGTGTCCGGCGGTGGCAACCGGCGGGTCGGGCATGCTTCATGCTGCCGGACTGGCAGCGCTGGGGCTGGACCCGGGACGGTTGCTGATTGTCGATTCCCCCAGCCCCGGCGCCCGGCTGGCAGCGCTCGAGGATATTCTTCGCACCGAAGGGCTTGCCGCCGTGATTGTTGAATATGATGGCGTCAACCAGTCATCCGATTACTGGATGCGACTGGCTCGCCGGGCCCAGCTGGCGGCCGAGGCCAGCGGTGTCACCGGTCTGCTGCTGGGGTGGCCGGTGGCGGCTACCGGCTTTGATACGCTCTGGCGTATTGCTCCGGATGTGTCTGCCGGCCTGACTGCTTCCGGTGTAAATGACTCTGGTGTAAATGATTCCGGGTTGGTGATGGCGGCGCGTCCCTGGCATCCCGGCTGGCAGGTTGATCTTGTCCATGCGCGTGGTGGGCGGGCGCACAGCTTGCGGCTGTCCTGGGACGCACATGCCAACCGCCTGTCCGAGCTGCCGCCGGCAGCCAGCAACCAGCCTGCGCTTCCACTTGCCGGTGGTGGTCTGCCACTTCGCAAGGTGCGACCATCTCGCTATGGCACGCAGATGAAGACAGCCGTGGCCGGCTGAGCGGATGGAGAGCGCCCAATGCCGCGTGTCATCATCCATGCCTGGTTTCCGCATCTGGCCGCCGAACGGGTGCGCCGCACCGCTGGCGCTGTATCCGATCTGCCGCCCCCCGACATTCTGGCGACATTGCCGCTTGTCCTGACAAGCGCCTGTCACGGGGCAGATCTGGTGGATTCGGTCTGTCGCCTGGCCTGGCGTCAGGGGCTTCGTCCAGGCATGCGGCTTGCTGATGCGCGGGCACTTCGCCCGGCGCTGGTCTCGCAGGACAGCGATCAGGATGCCGATGCTGCCGATCTTTTGCATCTGGCGCACTGGGCGCGGCGCTACTGTCCGCTGACCGCGCCGGCCATGGCCGAGACCACTGGCGCCGGTGCCACCATTGCGCATGATGGCAACGGCATCTGGCTTGATGTTGCTGGCGCGGCGCATCTGAAGGGCGGGGTACGGCCGCTTCTTGCCGAGATGGCGCGCGCGCTGCATGCCGCCGGGCTGACTGTGCGGCTGGCGGTGGCGCCAACCTGCGGAGCGGCCTGGGCGTTGGCACGCTATGGCAGTGCGGCACAGCGTTACGCCTGTGCCGGGCCGCATCCTTCGCGGCATGAATATGCCGGATATGGGGCTGCCGGGGCGCGCCAGACTGGCGAGCTTCTTGCCGGACTGCCGCTTGCCGCGCTTCGTCTTGACGGCACAATCTGTACGGCGATGGCGGCATCGGGTCTGCGCCGTATCGGGGATATTCTGGGCATGCCGCGCGCCCCGCTTGCCAGCCGCTTCGGCAGCATTGTCACATCGCGGCTCGACATGGCGCTTGGTCATGTGAATGAGAGCTTTGCCCCGATCGCCCCCTCGCAACCGCTTCTCAGCGTG
Source organism: SAR116 cluster bacterium MED-G06 (assembly GCA_002457745.1). Taxonomy (GTDB): domain Bacteria; phylum Pseudomonadota; class Alphaproteobacteria; order Puniceispirillales; family Puniceispirillaceae; genus UBA8309. The sequence goes on from NTKV01000064.1 coordinate 5,692, forward strand.
CAGAATTTTGCCGAACCGCTGATCGCGCCGGAGGATATCCGTGCGGTGATCGACCGGCTTGCTGCCGAGATCGCCGAAATCCTTGACCAGCGCGGTCTTGCCACCCGTCGTCTCCAGCTTGGCTGGCAGCGGGTGGATGGTGCGGTGATGGCGCGTGATCTGCATCTGTCGCGCCCGCGCCGCGATGCTGCCGGATTCCGCCGACTGCTGGCCGATGCCGGCGAGGCCATCAATCCCGAATTCGGGCTGGAGCGCATGTGGATGGAGGCACATGACTGCAGCCCGCAGGCACCTGTCACCACCGAATTCAACGAAGGCATCTCGGTCAGTGAAAGCCGGGCCAGCCTGATCGACAGGCTGGTGGCGCGACTTGGCCATGGCGCTGTGCTGCATATGAAGTCGCGCGACTGCTGGCAGCCGGAAGCGTCGCAATATATGGCCTATCCCGACATGGAAAAACCTGGCTTCGAGGATTCCATGAATGCCGCCCCGCACAGCCTGACTGCGGCCCCGCGTCCGATCCGGTTGCTGGCGCATCCGCACAGGCTGGCGGTGGTGGCGCTTCTTCCTGACCACCCGCCGGCGCAGTTTGTCTGGCACCGCACCACCCACAGGATCATCCGCGCCAGTGGTCCGGAGCGCATCGCCCCGCAATGGTGGAATGCCGCTGGCGGCACCCGCACCCGTGACTATTTCCGCCTTCAGGATGAAAGCGGGGCCTGTTTCTGGGTCTATCGCGAGGGTCTGCCGGAACGGGGCGAGGATCCGGCCTGGTATCTTCACGGCTTCTTCGCCTGATGGTCGCGCCAGTCCGAAAGCCCGGCCCGCGCCATGCGGTGCTCGGCTGCTACAGCAATTTCAGCTTTCTGCGCGGCGCCGCGCATCCGCATGAAATGGTCGAGACAGCAGCGGCGCTGGGATGGGATGCGGTCGGCATCGCCGATCTGAACTCGCTTGCCGGGATTGTGCGGGCGCATGTGGCGGCGCGTGATGCCGGCATCCGGCTGGTGGTGGGTGCACGTCTGGCCCCGGTCGATGGGCCGCAGGTGATCGCCCATCCGACCGATCGCAAGGGGTATGAAGCGCTGTCGGTGCTGCTGAGCGAGGCCAATCTTCGTGGCAGCAAGGCTGAACCGGTATTGCATCTTGCCGATCTGGCGCGGCTGGCGGAAAGCACCGCACTGCTGGTGATGCCGCCGCGCCATCCTGATTCGGCCCATGCCACACAGCTGGCGCGAATCCGCGACATTGCCGCTGGCCGTGTATTTGCCGGCGCGGCGCTGTACCGCGATGGTGGGGATGAGGCGCGGCTGGCCCTTCTGGCCGATATGGCGGCGGCGCAGGGGGTGCCGCTGACCGCCACCGGCGATGCGCTGTACCATGTTGCAGCGCGGCGTCCTCTTGCCGATGTGCTGACCTGCATCCGCGAGAAACAACGGCTTGATACGGCTGGTGCGCTGTTGTCACGCAATGCCGAGCGGCAGATTCTCGACCCGGCAGAGATGGCGCGGCGCTGGCGTCATGCACCGCAGGCCCTCGCCAATGCTGCAGAACTCGCCGGGCTTTGCGATTTCGCCATGGATGATCTGTCCTATGAATATCCCGACGAGGTGTCGCCAGGCGGACGCGATGCCATGGGCGAGCTTGAATACCAGACCTGGAACGGGGCAAAGGAGCGCTATCCCGACGGTGTGCCGGAGACGGTAACAGGCTATCTGGACCGGGAACTGGCGCTGATCTCGAAGATGAAATTTGCGCCCTACTTCCTGACCGTCTTCGACATTGTCCGCTTTGCCCGCAGCCGCTCCATCCTGTGCCAGGGGCGCGGGTCGGCGGCCAATTCGGCGGTCTGCTACTGCCTTGGCATCACCTCGGTCGATCCGGCCCGCTCACAACCCCTGTTTGAACGGTTCATCAGCGAGGCGCGCGGCGAGCCACCGGACATCGATGTCGATTTCGAACATGAGCGCCGCGAGGAGGTGATCCAGCATATCTACGCCAAATATGGCCGCACCCGCGCCGGGCTGACGGCGGCGGTGATTACCTACCGGACGCGAAGCGCGCTTCGCGAAGTGGCCAAGGTGTTTGGGCTGAGCAGCGATGTTCAGGCGGCGCTGTCAGGCCAGAGCTGGGGGCGTGAGGCAAGCGGCCCGGATGATGAGGCGTTGCGGGCCGTCGGTATTGATGCCGGTGACCGGCGGATTGCGCTGGTGCGCCGGCTGGTGGAGGAGATCAGCAGGTTCCCGCGGCATCTGTCACAGCATGTCGGGGGATTCGTCATCACTCGTGGGCGGCTTGACCATCTGTGCCCGATCAGCCCGGCGGCGATGGAGGGGCGCACGGTCATCGAATGGGACAAGGATGACCTTGACGCGCTTGGCCTGCTGAAGGTCGATGTGCTGGCGCTTGGCATGCTGAGCTGCATCCGCCGCGCCTTCGGGCTTTTGCGAACACATTACAACCGGCCGCTGACATTGGCCTCGGTGCCGCCAGAGGATTCTGCCACCTATGACATGCTGTGCGAGGGCAGGTCGGTTGGCGTCTTTCAGGTGGAATCGCGGGCGCAGATGGCGATGCTGCCGCGCCTGCAGCCGCGCTGTTTCCACGATCTTGTGGTGCAGGTGGCGATTGTTCGCCCCGGGCCGATCCAGGGTGACATGGTGCACCCCTATCTTCGCCGCCGCGCCGGTCTGGAAAAGGTCAGCTATCCGTCCGATGCGCTTCGCGGGGTGCTGGAACGCACCCTCGGGGTGCCGCTGTTCCAGGAACAGGCGATGCAGATTGCCATTGTCGGCGCCGGCTTCACCGGCAGCGAAGCGGACCAGCTTCGCCGCGCCATGGCCACCTTCAAGAAACATGGCGATGTCAGCAAGTTCCACGACAAGATGATCCGCGGCATGATCGAGCGTGGTTACGAGCCGGCGTTCGCTGAACGCTGTTTCCGGCAGATCGAGGGATTTGGCACCTATGGCTTTCCGGAATCACACGCTGCCAGTTTCGCGCTGCTTGTCTATGTCTCGGCATGGATCAAGCGGCATTATCCCGATGTCTTTATCTGCGCGCTTCTCAATGCGCAGCCAATGGGCTTCTATTCCCCCTCGCAGCTTGTTGCTGAAGCACGCCGCAGTGGCATTGCCGTGCGCCCGGCCGATGTCAGCCATTCCGACTGGGACAGCACGCTCGAGCCTGATGCCGGCAACCGGGACGGGCGGCACGCGCTTCGTCTCGGGTTGCGGCTGGTCAAGGGGCTTGCTGCCGGCGAGGGCGAGCGGATCGCTGCCAGCCGTCAGCCATCTGATCATGGCACACCCTACACAGGTCTTGCCGATATCATGCGGCGGGCAGATGTCTCTGCACGGGCGCTCGAGGCCATTGCCAAGGCTGACGGCTTCACCAGCCTCGGCCTCGACCGGCGACAGGCGTTGTGGCAGGTGCGGGCACTTGCCGGCCAGCGCTGGCAGGAATTGCCGCTGTTTGCCCATGCCACCCGCCGGCATGATGACCTGGCCGGCACCGAGCCTGATGTCACCCTGCCAAAGGCGCATCAGGGCGAGGAGGTGGCCGCTGACTACCGCAGCCTGGGACTGTCTTTGAAGGATCATCCGGTCCGCCTTCTGTCGCGTCCGCTTGCCGCTGATGGGTGGCAGACCTGCGGGGTGGCGCATGAGGCGCGTGATGGCCAGCGTTTGCGGCTTGCCGGGCTGGTGACGATGCGCCAGCGCCCCGGCACGGCCAAGGGAACGGTGTTCCTGACGCTGGAGGATGGGCTGGAGTCGCTGAATGTGATCATCTGGCCAAAGCTCACCGAGACGTACCGCGATGCGATGCTGCGATCACAGATCCTCGGCGTTGTCGGACGTATCCAGCGCGAGAAGGCGGTGCTGCACTTCATCGCCGACCAGCTGTTCAACCTGAATGGCTATCTGCGGCATCTGGATGATGATGCCGCCCGCAACCACCGCGGCACGCGCATGCGAAGCCGTGACTTCCGATAGCGCTGGTCATGGCCCTGTCTTTCTGGTTACGGTCCTGAGCATAGACGACCGAGAACCCGATGAAGAAAGACAAGGGGAGCGTGCCATGGACAGACCCATTCCCGAGACCGAGGGCAGAAGCTTCGAGGGCGGCTGCCATTGCGGCAACATAAGGTTCCGTGCCGAAGGGCCGCTTCGGCAGATCCTGATGTGTCATTGCAGTGACTGTCTGAAGCTGAGCGGAACAAGCTGGGGCGCAAGCGCGGCCAGGGCTGACCGGATCACCTGGCTGAACGGGAGGGAACCGCGCTGGTACAGGAGTTCGCCGTGGGCCGAGCGCGGTTTCTGCCCCGATTGCGGTGCGCAGATGTTCTATCGCCGCAATGATCTGCCGCTTGTCAGCATTGCCCCCGGGGCCTTTGATTCAAGCGAGATGCTGACAGTGTCCGGCCAGATCTATCGCGGGTCACACCCGTCATGGGGGCCGGTTGGCGGCAACATCGCTGATCTCGACATAACCTACCCTGAACAGCAGACATGACAGACGCTGCCTAGCCGGCGCGGCGCGCCGGCTCCTCGATCGCGACGCAGGGGCGGCCCTTGGCGAACAGCACTGCACAGGCCGATCGCGCCTGGGTTTCATCAAGATTATGGAACCGCACCCGCCACAGCGGAATGTTGCCACGCGTGACCATGGTCAGCCGGGCCGGCGTCGACCCAAGCACGGTCACGGCAACACGGCGCGCCTGCGCTGCAGCCTTATGGGCGTTGGCGCGTTTTGCAAAGCTGCCGACCTGAACGCTCCACTTGCTTGGTCCGACGCTGCGTTTCAGGTCAGGGGATGGCGGCGCACCCTCGAGATAGCTGGGCTCACCGGCAAGTGCCAGATCGATGCTTCCCTTGCCTGTCCTGCGCGGCGGCGGCGACACTGGCAGCGTGCCGGGCGAGGGCGGTGGCACCGGCAGGCTTTTGGGAAGGCTCTTGGGAAGCGCGGTAACGACACTGGCGCTGGCGGTGGCAAGCTGTGCACGGATATCGCCGGGCTTCACCCGCTTGAAGGATTTATCAAGTATTTCAACCATATGCGCGTCGCGAGTCTTGCCGGAGCGCCCACCAAAGACAACCCCGATCAGGCGTACGCCGCGGCGTTCCACTGTCGCGACCAGATTGAAGCCGGAGGCATCGATATAGCCTGTCTTGATGCCGTCGGTGCCGGAATAGTTGCTCAGCAATTTGTTATGGTTGCCAAACCTTTTGCCGCGCCAGCGAAAGGACTTGGTCTTGAAGAAGCCGAAATATTGCGGAAAGTCGCGGCGGATGGCGATGGCAAGGCGCGCCATGTCACGCGCGGTGGTGCGCTGTTTGCTATGCGGTAGTCCGGACGCGTTGCGGAACGTGGTCTTGGCCATGCCAAGGGCGCGTGCCTTGCGGGTCATCCGCTTGCCGAACTCGCGCTCGGTCCCTGACAGGGCCTCGCCGATCACCGTCGCCACATCATTTGCCGATTTGGTGATCAGCGCGTAGATGGCTTGCTTGACGGTGATGCTCTGCCCGGCCTTCAGATACAGCTTCGAGGGTGAGCGGGCCGCCGCAACCCGCGACACCGGCATCTTTGTCTGCATCGACATGCGCCCGGATTCCAGCTCTTCGAACAACAGATAGAGGGTCATGATCTTGGTAAGAGAGGCCGGGTAGCGTGCCTTGTCGGCATTCCGCGCGAACAGCACCCTGCCGCTGGATTCCTCGATGACGATGGCGGCGTATTTTGCGGCCTGTGCCGGCGTTGCCGGAAACGTCACGACCGAGGCCACAAGCGGCACCAATAGCAGAAAGACTGCCATGGCGCGCGGCAGGCCCGTCAATGATCCGGCCGGGAATACAAAGCGTCTGCACAGGCGTGTTGCTTGTGCCGAAACGGTGGCGACGCTTCGCTGCATCAACATGACTCCAGACGTGATGACCAACCTCCCGCAGATCGCCACAATCATAGACGTCCTGATGGTTTCTTCAACTCCGGCGACGGTGTTTTTGGCGCTTGATGCCCCTTTTTGCCGCACTGGTGAATTTTTCTGCCCCAGCCTCTTTCGATGGGCTGCGAAACAGCCAATATCCATAGGGTGAAAATAAAGCTGTCCTGCCATGTTCGCGCCGCCGGTGAGTTGATTTCAGCGGTTACTTCAAGAACAATATGAAGCAAGAACGTGATCATGCAGAACAGAGTGAAATCAGGCGCTGCCCAAAGATGACTGACAAGAAGACTGACAACGATAATGGTGGCCAGTCCCAGGTAATCCTGGAGACGCGACCGCGCACGAAAAAGCCGTCCATGTACAAGGTCATCATGTTGAATGATGACTACACGCCGATGGAATTCGTCGTCTATGTCCTGCAACGGTTTTTCAGCCTGTCGAACAGCCAGGCCACGGCCATCATGCTGAATGTTCATCAGCGTGGTGTCGGCATCTGCGGCATCTACAGCTATGAGGTTGCCGAAGCAAAGGCAACGCAGGTCATGGATTACGCACGCCAGAACGAACACCCCCTCCAGCTTCAGATCGAGAAGGAATAGGTACGATGTTGTCACGCGAGCTTGAGGAAACCCTGCGCCGGGCGATGAGCGCTGCCTCGTCCCACAACCATGAATTCGCCACGCTTGAGCATCTGCTGCTGGCGCTGACCGAGGACAGCGACGCGCTCGAGGTGCTGTCGGCATGCAATGTCGACATC
>NTKV01000065.1 GCA_002457745.1 SAR116 cluster bacterium MED-G06
ACCCACCCAGAGGATGCCACACTGATCCTTATCGTTTCTGGTGCCGGGACGGGATCATGGCCTGACATGTTGATGGAACACCATCCAGACTACTGGTGGCTTTCCGGTCAGGTCAGGTCGCCAGCGGCAAGGCAACCGGGCTGCGGAAGTTTGATGACGGCACCCATGCCAGGTGATCGCGTTCCAGCCTGAAGGGTGGCATCTGCGCCAGAAAGACATTCATCGCGCGTTCCATGACCATGCGGGCAAAGTCGTTGCCGATGCAGAAATGCTTGCCCGTACCGAAGCCCAGATGCCCTTTCGGATTGCGCTCGAGATCATAAATATCGGCATCCGGAAACTGCCGTTCATCGCGGTTCGCAGCCCCATAAGCCAGCGCTACATAGTCTCCCTTGCGCATCACCTGGCCATGAAGCTCGACATCGCGGGTCAGCACCCTCTTGAAGCGTTGCGCCGAGGTATTGAAGCGAAGCGACTCCTCGATTGCCTGTTTCATCAGTTCGGGGCGCCGGCGCACCGCATCCTGAACATCCTGCATTTGCGCCAGATTCAAGGCAAAGATGCTCATGAAGCTCGACAGCGACTCCACACCAGCCACCACGAACATCGATGTCGTCAGCACGATTTCGCGCTCACTCAGCGCGTCGCCGTCTATCTCGGCTTCCGCCAGCTTGGTGATCAGGTCATCTGACGGCTCACGCCGCCTTTGCGCGACAGCATCCCGCAGAAAATCAGAAATTTCCGCAAAGGCCTCATTCATCTTCGCGCTTCGCCCTTTGGTCTGCTTGTCCGTTGAGATGGACAGCACGACCTTCGAGCGGATTTCGGCAGGGTCGCGTTGCGGCAGTCCAAGCATGTGAAGAATGGTGTCCACCGTGACCCTGCTCGAAAAGGAGCGCACAAAGTCGAGGCTGACCTGACCTGCGCATTCGCCGGCGGCGCGTCGCGCAACAGCCTCGGCATGGTCGATGATTTCGGCCAGGTTCTTTCTGGCAAAGGCGTGGTTTGCCAGCCGCCGAAGACGATCGTGACGCGGCGGGTCGGTGGTGCCAAGGGTGCCGCCGGAGCGCCCGGGAATCTCGTCAATCAGATTTCCGCCGAGCGAGGAATAGGTTTCCCAGTCCACAGCCGCACCGGCGACATCTGCATAGCGTGACAGAAACCATATGCCGGCGCTTTCGCTCCAGTAGCAGGGAAATTCGTCACGAAGGCGGCGGTAGGCCGGAAACGGATTTGCATCAATCTCCGTGCTGTAGAGAGTTATCGGCTCGCTCATTGACGCCTCCCGGACAGCCCGCCTCGCCGCCGCCCCGTGTCTACAGCAACCAGCCCGGGACACTCGAAATCGAATGATATCCCTGAAACTGGACCACGCCCTCATAGCCAAGGTTGCGGCCAAAACCACTATCCTTGAAGCCGCCGAACGGCCCGCGGAAATCCTGTGCTGTCGGCCCATGACCGTTCAGATAGGTGTAGCCGGCCTCCAGCTGACGGGAGATCGACAGGGCACGATCGCGATCTTCGGTCCAGACGGATGAACAGAGACCATAGCGGGAATCATTGGCACGCCGGATGGCTTCACCCTCGGTGTCGAACGGCATGATGGGAAGCGCCGGACCAAACTGCTCCTCGGCCACAATGTCCAGACCCTGGTCAGGATTGAAGACCAGCGCCGGTTTTTGAAAATATCCCCTGCGATACAGCGCTTCGTCCGGAACCTGACCACATTCGCGCACCTCGGCACCGCTGGCGCGTGCCTGGCCAATCATGTCGGTCACGGTCTTCAGCTGCTTCGCATTGTTCACCGGCCCCATATTGGTGTCGGGAAGCAAGCCGTCACCAACCACCATTCTGTTGCAGACAGCGCTCAGCCCCTCAATCACCTCGTCATAGCGCGAGCGATGGACATAGAGCCGCTTCAGCGCCATGCAGATCTGCCCTGACGACAGGAAGGTGCCAAGATACATGTTCATGAAGGCCTTCTCGTCGAGCCGCGCATCGGCGCAGACAATCGCCGGGTCATTGCCGCCAAGCTCCAGCGTCACCGGGGTCAACTGATCGGCCGCCACCTTCATCACATGCTTTCCGATCCGCACCGATCCGGTGAAGTTCACAAACCGGACGAGAGGATGCCCGACAAGGCTGTCACCAATCTGTGTTGCGTCACCGGTCACGATGTTGATCACGCCCGGTGGGAACATCTCGGCAATCTTCTGCAGCGTCATGCTTGGCGCAAGAACCGACAGCTCGGACGGTTTCACCACCACCGTATTGCCGGCCATCAGCGCTTGCGGAAGCTTCGCCCCAAGGATCGACAGAGGCCAGTTCCAGGGAACGATCAACGCCGCCACACCGCGCGGCTGGCGCGTGATTATCGTATCAAAGGGCGGGCCATGCTCGATCTCGTCCTTTGCCAGACGATCGGCATAGGCCGCTGTCGTACGAAATCTGTCACCAAGGCGCGAGACCTCGAGATGCGTTTCCCTGATCGGTTTTCCATGTTCCCGGCAGAACAGCCGCGCCCGCTGGTCGACGTCGTCCTGACCGGCTTCAAGATAATCCGCAACCTCGTTCAGTTTCGCGGCGCGTTCGGCGTAGCTTGTCCGCGACCATGCCGGATAGGCGGCATGCGCTGCACGGACAGCGGCATCAACATCGGCGACAGAGGAGAGCGCCGCATGGCCGACCAGCTCGTCAGGACGCGCCGGATTATAGAGCGCATAGGTCCTGCCACCCTCGGCAGGGCGCCCGACTCCGTCGATATAGTTGCCCGTTGTGACGGGCGCGTCCTTGCCGGCTGCAGCCATCATGGCTCACTCCCTGTCTGTCATCGGCCTGCCCTGTGACTCCACCTCAGGAACCGCCATCCGAGGGCGGCTTGCGGCTGTCATCGACAACACCGCTCATGCCTTCCTCGAAGCTGACCCCGAGATCCTCTCCGATCTTGCGGAGGGCCGGAAGCTGCACCGCCATATCCATGATCGAATCAAGTGCCTGGTTCACTGGTGGCTTCTCGCTGCGTTCACCGCCACCACTACCGGACCCGCTCCTGTCGAGCGCACCGCCGGTGATGTGGTGGATCTTGATCGAGTCGATCTTCTCTGCCGGGCGAACCATCTGTTCAACGATCTTCGGCAACGCCTCGAGACGCGCTTTGTCACGTGACAGATCGATGATCTCTGGCGACATCACGTTCTCCGCCTCGTTCATTGCGCGGGCGTTTTCGGCCTTCAGCGCCATTTCCTCGGCCATGGCGGTCAGCCTGACCTTTTCGGCGTCGGCATCGGACTGCGCCGCCTTCAGGCGGGCACCGGCAAGCTTCACCATCGTGTCAGCCTCGGTGTCGGCAGCATGCTGCTTGCGAAGCCCATGAACCTGGCTTTCCTTCTCGGCGCTGATCAGATCGAGGCTCTTGCCACGCTCGGCGGCGGCAATGGCCTTGGCCGTTTCCACACCCTCTGCAGCCTTCACCGCTTCGGCGCGGGCGCCGCTTGCCGCAGCCTCGGCCTTGGCTTCATCCATGCTCTGCTTGCGAAGCGCGATGTTGCGCTGTTGCTCGGCCGTCTGGACGGCAAGCCTCTGCGCAATCTCGGCCTTGCTGATTTCCTCCTCGCGCCGGATGTCACTGGCGCGGATGGATCTCTCCATCTCGATCTTGGCAGCGTTGGCGGCAATCTCCGACTCAGCCTTGCTGGCGGCGATCTCGGCAAGCTGCGACGCACGAAGGGATTCAAGCGTTTTCACCTGCTCGATTTGCGCTTCCTGCTCTTCCAGATCGATCTGCAGCGTCCGCTTCGCCGCTTCCATCGCTGACCGTCGCACCGACACCTCTGCATCGGCGTCAATGGTGGCACGCTCCTTCTTTGAGTCCGCAATCACCTCGGCAAGCTTTCGCATACCGACCGCGTTGAAGGCGTTGTTCTCGTCCAGCGCGGTAAAGGGCGTCTGGTCGAGCGCCGTCAATGACACGGATTCCAGTTCCAGACCGTTCCGCCGGATTTCCTCGGTCAGTGAAGATTTCACCTCTTTCACAAAGGCGCCCCGGCCTTCATGAAGCTCGTCCATGGTCAGCTGCGCGGCCACCGAACGCAATGTATCGACAAGCTTGCCCTCGATCAGCTCGCGAAGCTTGTCGGCATCGAACACCCGTTTGCCAAGGGTCTGCGAGGCGCGGGCAATCGACTCCTCGGTCGGCTCAACCGACACGTAGAATTCGACGCCGACATCGACGCGGAGCCTGTCCTTGGTGATCAGCGCCTGTTCACCGTGGCGGTGAACCTCGAGCCGCATGGTCTGCATGTTGACGCGGCTGACCTTGTGGAAATAGGGAAGCACGATCACCCCGCCATCAAGAACGACCTTTCGTCCTCCAAGACCGGTTCGTACCAGGGAGGTCTCGCGCGACGCGCGTTCATAGAGCCAGGCCGCGACCACAATCAGGATGGCGACGAGGACAATGACCAGAAGAATAATCGATGTAGCGGACATCACATTCTCTCCTTCTCTTGCTAGAATTGATGCATGTTCTGGTAGATGTGCGAGGACATTCCACCATCAAGCATCAGGTTGGCTCCGCGGAACCAGTGGGTCATGTCGGACAACATGAAGCAGACGACAGGCGCGATGTCATCGGGCCTGCCGGGGCGGTCATTGACCGACATGTCTTCCTCGGCGCGGGCGCCAAGGGTTTTCACGAAATCTGCGAGAATCGGCGTTTCCACCGGTCCCGGGCTGACAGCGTTCATGCGGATGCCGCGATCACGCCAGGTCCAGCGGTTCTTCATCGTCCAGACGACAAGCGCCTCCTTGCTGAAGAAATAGCTGCGCCCCCCTTCATTGCTGATCTTGTGATCATGCATGAACCGCTCGACATCCTCGAAGGCGAGGTGCTCGGACGCCTTGATCGCCTCCAGCGCGTTCGGCCAGCCGAAGCCGGCAAGCGACGCCAGATTCACGATCGAGGCATTGTCGTTCAGCTTCGGGATCATCATCTCGGTGAAATATTTCAACCCGACAAGATTGACCTTCAGCACAAGGTCCGCCGGAGCCGTCGGCGGCACACCTGCGATGTTCGCAATCCCGTCGATCCGCCCGGGAAGCGCATTCACAAGCGCTTTGATGGTGCGCCGGTCGGAAAGGTCGGCAAGATAGAGCTCGTCGACATAATCCTCGGTCTTGTTGCGGTCGACCCCGATGACATCACCGCCAAGCTGTTTGACCAGCTTTGCCGTGTCGCGCCCGATCCCCGACGAACAGCCGGTCACCACGATCACCTTGTCGCGGAGAATCTTGCCATAGGTCCAGTCTCGTGATGCCCAGTCGGTATCCTGCATCCTCTTTCCTCCCCTGCGCCTAGAACATCGGCGGGAATCCACGCCCGCCGCGTTCCAGCGTTACCCATCTTGTCTCGGTGAATGTCTCGGTCGACCACCGTCCCCCATGGCGGCCGACGCCCGATGATTTCGAGCCACCAAACGGCACATGAGGCTCGTCATTTACCGAGCTGCAATTGATGTGGCACATGCCTGTCTCCAGAGCACTGGCGATGGCAAAGCCGCGCCCTTCATCCTTGGTGATGACGCCGGAAGACAGACCATATTCGCTGTCATTCGCGATCGCGATGGCTTCGTCATCCGTGCGGAAGGGAATGACCGGCACCACCGGGCCGAATGTTTCCTCGGCATAGACTTTCATGTCAGGGGTCACACCGGTCAGGATGGTCGGCTCCACAAACCTGCCATTGACCCCGCCACCAATCACAACCCGCGCGCCCTTGGCCACCGCGTCCTCGATCTGTTCCCGCACCTTGCCGGCCTGCTTGTCATTGATCAGCGGTCCGATGACATGGCCCTTGTCGGCGCTTGGATCGCCAACCTTCAGCTTTGCCGCCCGTTCGGCAAAGCGCGACAGGAAGGCATCGAAAACCTGTTCCTGAACCAGGATCTTCTCGACCGACATGCAGATCTGTCCCTGATGCATGAAGCTGCCGAAATTGGCTGCTGCGGTGGCGCGGTCCAGATCGGCATCATCACAGACGATCAGCGCGTCCTTTCCACCAAGCTCGACACAGCATTTCTTCAGATGCGCGCCCGCCTTGGCAGCGATCACCCGGCCCACCGGCGTGGATCCGGTAAAGCTGATCCCCTTGACCAACGGATGCTCGACAATCACATCGCCGACGGTCGGCACATTCTCGCGCGAACAGGTGACGACATTCAGCACACCGGGCGGAACCCCAGCTGCCTCGAAAATTTCGGCAAAGATCATGCCGCCGGTGAAGGGGGTTTCCTCGGACGGCTTCAGCACGACACAGTTGCCGGCCGCAATCGGGAAGGCCAGACCGCGTGCTGTCAGCAATGTCGGAAAATTCCAGGGCGAGATCACGGTGACAACACCCATCGGCCGGCGCATTGCCATCGACACCTTGCCATAGTCGGACGGCATCACCTCGCCGATCGGGTTGTAGTTCATCGCCGCAGCGGCACGGAACACCCCCGGCACATAGCCGGATTCGAACATGCCCTTGCCGAACCAGCCACCACCCTCACCCTGAAGCGCGGCGACAAGGTCCTCACGGCGGCGTTCAAATTCATCCGCCACCTTCAGCATGTAATGCGCGCGTTCGGCGTGGGTCAGGCCGGACCATTGCGGAAAGGCGGCCTGTGCCGACTCAATGGCGCGGACTGCCATACCGGCGTTGCCGTCAGCGACCCGGGCCCATACAGACCCGTCTGCCGGGTTCAGATCATCAAAGGCGGACCCGGTCGGAACCCAGGATCCACCGATGAACAGATTGTCGAATGATCTGGCCATTCAGACCTCCTTCGCTTTCACCAGCGCGCCATCCTTGTCACGCTTGAAAATTTCTACCTTTGAGGCACGAAACACCGGGATCTCGGGAAGCTCACCTCGCAGGTCGGTGGATGGGTCTTCGTGACGTGCTGGCGGCGATGCCCCGCCATTGCCGCGCGGCTGTCTTGCCCGTTCGGCTGCCGCTTCGAAATCGGCCAGCATGGCGTTGATCCGGCCATCATTTCCGGTGGCGGCATGGCCGGATCCGACATGCGGTGTTGGCGATGCCTGCTCTGCTTCTGCTTCGGGAGTGATTTCGATAACCCGTGGCCCCTTGTTTGCGGCCGCTGGCTGCAGCGGGGTCGCGGTCTTGGAAGGTCGCGCGGCAGCACTTGCCCGCCCGAGAAGACCGTCCAGATTTTCCCCGATCAGGGTGCTGGTGTCATTGCCACCATCCGCGCGCCCGGCCGGCGTGACATAGACCCGCCCCTCGTTTGCCGGCTTGGCGCCCGGGGACCGGCTGGCGGAGGCCGCCGCGATGGCAGGTGCCGGTGCGCTGGCACGGCCGGGCTTGCCACCAAGATAGGCAGCCTGGACGGCGGGGTCGGCGGCAAGGCTGGCAGCGTCATTCGCGCCCACAATATGACCGTTCTCGATCAGATAGCCACGATCGGCAATCGCCAGTGACAGTTTCGCATTCTGCTCGACCACCAGCACGCCCGGACCGGTCTCGCGGATATGGCCAAGCGCCTGGAACAGCTCCTTGCTGAGCAGCGGTGACAGACCAAGGGACGGCTCGTCGAGCATCAGGATCGACGGGTCGGTCATCAGCGCGCGGCCGACCGCCACCATCTGCTGCTCCCCGCCCGACATGGTGCGGGTGATCTGCTTGCGGCGCTCGCGAAGCTTCGGAAACAGGGTCAGGACGCGGTCGAGATTGGCCTGCTCGTTTGCCCTTGCCCGCTCGTTATAGGCACCAAGCCGCAGATTCTCCTCGACATTCAGGTCACCGAAAATCGCCCGGCCTTCGGGCACAAGCGCAATGCCACCAGCCACGATGTCGTCGGGGCTCTGGCCCAGAATCGTCTGTCCCTCAAAGCTGACATCACCGTCACACTGCCCTTCCGACAGGCCTGCGATGGCACGAAGAAGGGAGGATTTGCCAGCGCCATTCGCGCCAAGAATGACCACCACCTCGCCCTTGGCAATCTGCACGGAAACATCGTCCAGCGCGCGATGCTGGCCATAGCTGACGGAAAGGTTTTTGACCTCCAGCATCAGATATCCTCCCCGATATAGACTTTCACGACTTCCGGATCGGCCAGCACCTCACCCGGCGCCCCCTCGGCAATCTTGCTTCCGGCCGCCATCACGATGCAGCGGTCGCACAGTGAACGGATGGCATCCATGACATGCTCGACAAGAATGATGGTGATGCCTTCCTCGCGAAGGGAGCGGATCAGCTCGATACCCTCCTGCAACTCGGTCGGGTTCAGGCCGGCAAGCCATTCGTCGAGGAGCAGAAGCTTGGGGCTCGAGGCCAGTGCCCGCGCAAGTTCAAGGCGTTTCTGGTCGATATAGGTCAGCGAACCGACGGCAATATGTTCCTGCCCGGACAGCCCGACCCGGTCGATGAGCTTGCCGGCCTCGTATCGGGCCTCGTCACCCCAGAGCCGGCGGTGGCCAAACACCATGCCTGCCATGCAGTTCTCGGTCACGCTCAGCCCCGGAAGGACACGCACCAGCTGGAATGTGCGCGCGATGCCACGCTGGTTGATCTGGTTTGCCTTGAGGGTGCTGATATAGCGACCCTGCAGGCTGATCGACCCCTCACTCAGGCGCAACGCGCCGGAGATCAGGTTCATCATCGTTGTCTTGCCCGATCCGTTCGGACCGATAATCCCCATCACCTCGTTCTGGGTGACCTCGAAAGACAGGTTGTTGACCGCCACCAGACCGCCGAAGCGCTTGGTGGCATTCGCCACGCTGAGTATCGTCGCTACCATGTCGACTTCCTCCGGGTGGCAAGCGCCTGCTCAATCCGCCCGACCACGCCCTTTGGCAGGAAGTAGACAATCACCAGAAAGGCGACCCCCATGACCAGCGTCGAATAGCTCGAATAGTTGGCGTTGATGAACTCCTGAAGAAGGGCAAAGGGGATCACCCCGACGATCGGCCCCCACAGGCGGCCTGTGCCACCAAGAAGCGCCATGATCACGACAATGAAGGAAATCTCCGGAGAGAACACGCCATTCGGCTCGATATAGGTGTAGCGCGGTGCGATCAAGGCCCCGACAAGCGCGGCAATAAACCCGGAGAAGGTGAACAGGATCACCTTCGACGTTGCCGTGTTGATGCCGACATGGCGCGCCACCATCTCGTCATTGCCGATGATCCTGAGCGCAAAACCGATCCGCGAGCGGTTGACCCACCAGCCAGCGAGATAGACCACCGCCGCCAGAATCACCAGATAGATATAGATATCGGCCTCGGTCAGGTCGGTCAGCACGTAAAGGCCGCGCGATCCGGTGAAGTTGTTCTGGATCCATGACACAAGCGTGCGGATCATCTCGGCAAGGCCAAGGGTAAAAATCACGAAATAGACGCCAGACAGACGCAGCGTCGCGATGCCGATCAGGAACGCCAGCACTGCCCCCACGACCGGCGCGATCACCACCATTGTCCAGAACCCCATATTATAGTCGGACATGCCGGTACCGACGAGATAGCCGCCAACGCCGAAAAAGGCTGCGGTCGCCAGCGAAATATAGTGGGTTGGGCCGGAAAATAGCGCCCAGCTTGTGGCCAGCACAGTGAACATCGCGATCGTCAGGGCGATGGACATCCAGTACCCGTTGGCCACAAGCGGCACACAGGCCGCCAGCAACAGCAGCACCGCGCCCCAGACGAGGGATTTGATATCGGACCCGTGGCTCATGTCGGCTTCCTCCCGAACAGACCCTGGGGCCGGAACAGCAGAACAAGAACAAAGATGGCATAGGCCGCGGCAAGGGTCAGGCCCGGGTCGATCAGACGCGCCACCGTGGTTTCGACCAGCCCGAGGATCAGCGCGGCAACGATGGCCCCGCGAATGTCGCCAACGCCGCCCATGATGATGATGATCAGGGCCTTCATCGTGAAGATCACCCCGACCGAGGCATCAAGTGTGATGAAGGTCGATATCAGCGTGCCCCCCATGGTCGTCACGGCCCCGCCCAGCGCGAAGGCCAGCGCCGAGAGACGCGGCACATCGATTCCCACAAGGCCGCTGGCCTCAGTGCTGACGGACACCGCCCGCATCGCCATGCCGGGCCGCGTGTAATAGAGCCAGAGCCAGAGCGCACCGCCAATCAGCACGGCAAAGCAGAAGGCAACAATGCGGTTCAGGGCGAAGGTTTCGCCAACAATCTCGAACGGTTCCGCAAGATAGGAATAGGTGAAATATTCGCCATGCATCGACACCATGATGCCGACGAGCGCAAAGCTCATGCCGAATGTGGCGAGGATCGAGTCGACCTCAAGCTGGCCCTGGTTCTTCGCGCGCCGCACCAGCGGGCGCAGCAGAAGCTTGTAGATCACCCAGTTGCCAAAGAATGACAGCGGCGCGACGATGAGCATCGTCAGGACCGGGCTGATGGAATCGGCCACGAAAATCCAGAAGGCTGCCAGCGCGCCAAGCACAAGAAATTCGCCGTTTGCCAGATTCATGATCCTGGCAACGCCATATTGCAGGTTCAGGCCAAAGGCGATCAGCGCGTAGGTGCCACCAAGTAACAGCCCTGTGATGATGATATCCATCTCACCTCACCCAAAGATCGGAATTCCGGCGAGCAGACGCCGTTGGCGGATGAACACCGCCGGATTTCCGGGAAAAAAATCAAGGAAGATGAAGCCGGCCACCATTCAGATGGCCGACTTCCCGTCATGTCTGGATCAGTTCCAGCCGTCCTTGGCCACGATCGGGGCGGCACCATCCATCTGCGACGACTTCACGCCGCGGAATTTGCCGTCCTGCCACTGGCCGACAGTCCAGTACTTGTTCGAGATCTGGTTCTCGAAATTGATCGGTCCCATGATCGTATCGAAGGTGTTGTCCTTGATGTACTGCGTCACAGCCTTGCGATCGAGGGTGCCGGCACCCTCGATGGCCTGACCAAGAATTTCCAGCGACACATAGGTGTTTGCAGAAGCCCATGCGTCAGCGTCCTTGCCGGTCATTTCCTTATGGGCCTCGAAATAGGCCTGGATTTCCGGCGATCCCTGGTTCACGCCACCGGCACCGAACACACCTTCGATCTTCGAGCCGAACTTGCCCTTGAAGGCCGGGAAGCAGGTTGCCACAGCCGTGTAGTACATCTTCACATCAAGATCCTGGATGATTGCCTGCTCGGTCAGACCGAATGTGTCTGGAGGATAGGACCATGCAACAAAGGCATCCGGCTTGCTGTCCTTGGCGCCCTTGATGATCGGTGACAGATCTGGCGTGCCGAGCGGATAGGACTTGTCATAGACAATATCAAACCCGGCTTCCTTGATCTTCGGACGCGCCGCTTCGGCAAGCTCGATGCCGAAGGCATCAGCGACATTCACCATGGCAACGCGGTTGCCAATGGTACCGGCGTCGCGCATGTCCGTGAGGATCTCGATCACGGAGTCGGTGAATGATGTTGTGTTGCCGAGGGTGAAGAACAGATTGTCATAGCGCGCTGTCAGCTCGGGCATCTTGTCGGAAATCGCCGATACGGCAATTTGCGGATACCCATACTTGGCATAGATCGGCGCCGCAGCAAGGTTGAAGCCGGTGCCGTAGGGCGCAACGATGAAGTCCACCTTGTCGACCTCGGCAAGACGCTGCGCAGCCTTGATGTGCTCGCCCGGGTTGGTCTTGTCGTCATATTCGACGATCTCGACCATCATCTTGGTACCGCCAACATTCAGCCCCCCGGCCGCATTCACCTGCTTCGACCACAGTTCGACATTCGGCCACTGGGTGACAGTCGCTCCACCGGCAAGCGGGCCGGACTTCGGCGCGACCTGGCCGATCTTGATGACATCCGCAGCCTGTGCGGAGACGGCAAGAAGCGATGCCGACGCGACGATGGCTGCTGCCTTTAACACTCTCTTCAACATAGGTTTTCCTCCCAAACGATATCGTCCGGTCATCCGGTTGCTCCGGGCGACCTTTTTTTCTTATCTCAAACCTTAGGAAACAACAGGTAAACCGCAAACAAATTCCCACTCTGACTTGAAATTGAATTCATATCTTTGGTTTATGAGTTCATTAGTGGGATTTATATTGATTTTTTACCCAAAGTTGCCAATTTATGCATTCATTATAATTCTCACTGAATCCTTTGCAGGAACCCGGCAACCGAATCGGAAAAGGGAAGGAACCTGGCATGAGACAGATGACGGATACCGGGCGTCAGGACAACAGTGACGAGGCTGTTGCCAATGCGATCCGTGACATGATCACG
>NTKV01000066.1 GCA_002457745.1 SAR116 cluster bacterium MED-G06
GAACGAGTTCCGGGCGCTGACGGCAGAGCATTTTCTCGGCGCGATGCGTGGCAAGCTGCTGGTTGATCTCCGCAATATCTACAATCCCGGGGAAATGCGGGATGCCGGGCTGATCTATCATTCAATCGGCCGCGAATGACCGGCCGCGAATGACTGGGTGTGACTAACCGGGTGTGACTGACCGGGTGGGCATCATCGGTAACACACCACAGCCGGCGGTCAGCCGACCGACAGGATCCGTCCATACTCATGTGATGAGAAAATGGAGCGGGTGAAGGGATTCGAACCCTCGACCCCAACCTTGGCAAGGTTGTGCTCTACCCCTGAGCTACACCCGCGTTCGCGTCATTGGCCAGCGACCAATGCGTTTCGCGTTGCGACGGTATAAAACAACACCTGCCGGCTTGCAAGCGGTGAATGTGAAGGATCGGTGATTTCGCGCTACGCTGCCGCACCGGTGGTCGCCAGCGCGCTCGCAAGTGCTGTTGCCACCTGCTGTTGTTGGGCTTCCTCGAGATAGGGGTGCATCGGCAGCGCCATCACCCGCGCGCACAGATCCGCTGTCACTGACAGGCCGCCATTGCTGGCCGGGAAGCGCTGGTAGGGCGGCTGCTGGTGCATTGGCACCGGATAATATATGGCGCTTGGCACCCCTTGATCCTTCAGATGTGCCATCACCGCGTCGCGGTTGCTGCCAGCGGGAAGCTTCACCGTATATTGTGCCCAGCTTGATGTGGCGCCGGCGGCAAGGCCCGGCGTCTCGACAAGATCACCAAGATAGTCGGCATAGCGGTCGGCAACCTGCTGGCGCTGGTCGAGCTCGTCATCGAAGATGTCCATCTTCGCGTCAAGAATGGCGGCCTGAATGGTATCGAGCCGCGCTGTCATCCCGATCCGTATGTTCTCATAGCGGGTTGCTCCCATGCCGTGAACGCGGCAGGAGCGCATGATTTCGGCCTTCTCGTCATCATCGACGAACACCGCCCCACCATCGCCGTAACAACCAAGAGGTTTGGCCGGAAAGAAGCTGGTGCAGGTGATGTCGGCAAGCTGGCCAACACGGACGTTGTTCAGACTGGCCCCGAAGCTCTGCGCCGCGTCGTCCATCACCCACAGCCCTTCGGCATCGGCAAAGGCCCGGATGGCAGCATAATCGGCAGGCTGGCCAAACAGCCCGACCCCGATCACCCCGACGACCTCGATGCCGGCGGCGCGGCCCGCTTCGAGCGCGGCGGGAAGCCCGGCCGGATCGAGATTGAAGGTTTCGCCATCCACTTCAGCAAACACCGGCACCGCGCCAAGAACCGGCATCACTTCGGCACTGGCGGCAAAGGTGAAGGAGGGCACGATGACGCCCTGTCCCGGGCGAAGCCCTTGCGCCAGCAATGCCAGGATCAGCGCATCGGTCCCCGAAGAACAGCTGATACAGTGGCGCACGCCGGCATAGGCGGCGAGCCGCTCCTCAAGGGCGCCAACTTCTGGCCCCATGATATAGGCCCCATGGCCCAGAACCGCGGCAATGCCGGCATCCACCTTGTCACGAATGCGCGCCTGCTGTGCGCCAAGATCGATAAAGGGTATCATGTTCAGGCTCCGTGCGGGGCTGCCGCATCCTGCGGTCCGTGATGTCCGAACTCGGTGTAACACTCAATCATCTGGTGAAGAACCTGCTGAACGGCCAGCGCGTCCTCGATCCCGGTCAGGGCCGCCTTGCCGGTCTCGCAGCTTGTGATGAAGGCCTGCATTTCCTGCTTCAGCGGCTCTGCCTCGGCAACAGGAAGATACAGCGGCCTCGACCGGTTGATGGTGAAGATATCGCCGTCGCCCTCGATGCTGTCGCGATAAAGGGTCAGCTTTTCGTCCCAGGGACGGGTGTCGTCAAAGACGATCGACCCGGTGGTGCCGGTGACCGTCAGCCGATGTTCCTTGTAAGGACACATCCAGCTTGTGGTCATGCTGGCACTGCGTCCGCCGGCGAAGCGGAAGAATGTGGACAGCATATCGGGCATGCCGGCGGTCACATGGCTTGCCCCGTTGCAGGCCAGATCGGTCGGTGCCTCGCCCATAAGGGCCAGGATCAGTGACAGATCATGCGGGCACAGATCATGGATGACCGACTCCGTGGCGCGGATGCGCCCCATCGCCAGCCTGTTGGCGGTGACATGGCGAAGCTCGCCGATCACGCCGGCCGCCACCTGTTCCTGCAATTCGCAAAAGGCGTCATGATGGCGGATCAGATGGCCGACCATCAGCTGCCGGCCATTCACGCTGGCGGCGGCGGCCATGGTCTCGGCCTCTTCCAGGGTCATGGCAAAGGGCTTTTCGACATAGACATGGCGACCGCTCGCCAAGGCGCGGCAGGCCAGTTCGGCATGGGTTGGCGCGGCGCTGGCAACCACCACACCGTCGAGTCCGTCTCCGGTCAGAAGATCATCGACGCTGCGGCTGTCTGTTCCGAATTCCGCGGCGAAGGCATCGGCACGATCTGTGTGCCGATCAGCAACCGCTGCAAGGCAGCCGAGCGCCGCCAGATTTCGCGCCAGGTTCCGGCCCCACATGCCGCAGCCGATCAATCCTATGCGTGTCATCGCCACCTGCTGAAAAAAGCCACCTGATGCCGGTGGTAAGCCGACCCCGCGATACGGTCAATCGTTGCATTCTGTTACACTCTTCGGGCTGCCCGACGGACCAATGGCCAGACTGCCGGCATGACAGCGGGATTGCTTGACAAACCCGGGCGGAATTCTATTTGTCTGCGATGAAGTGATCACCACGCCATTTCTGCGGAGCCACAGCCATGGACGCCTCGTCCGCCTATAAAGACAGCCTTCCGACAACACCGGAAACCCTGATGGAGCGCCTCTCGGACGCCGGCATCAGCTTTTCGCGTCATGAACATGCGCCGCTTCGCACCGTCGAGGATTCCAAGGCTCTTCGAGGCGAGATGAGTGGTACGCATGTAAAGAACCTTTATCTTCGTGACCGCAAAAAGCGCAATTTCCTGGTTGTCGCGCAGGAGGACCGCGATATCGATCTGAAGGCCCTGCCAGAGAAGATCGGAAGTGACCGGCTGTCCTTCGGCAGTGCCGACAGGCTGTTTGAATTTCTTGGTGTGCGTCCCGGGGCGGTCAGTCCCTTCACCCTGATCAATGATCCTGACCAACAGGTAACGCTTGCGCTCGATGCCGGCCTTCTGGAAGCCGAGATGCTGTTTTTTCACCCGCTGGTGAATGATCTGACACTTGGCGTGACGGCTGACGGGCTGAAAAGCTTCCTTGCCCTTTCGGGCCATCACCCTCTCGTCATCACCCTCTAGAGGGTATCACTCTCTGGCGGTCATCACCCTCGCATCGGGCGGCCTTGTTTTGACGGGCCAGATGCCTAAATTCAGGTGAGACAGTAAAGGCATGACAGCCGGGCGAACCGCCAACGTCCGCGATCTCGCCACAATGACAACAGAAAGCAAGCGTGCCATGGAGCAGATGATTTCAGCCGGAGCGACACAACCGGTCGATGTCACCATCGAGAATTTCATGCCCGAGGTCATCGAAGCCTCGGCAAAAACCCCGACCATCGTCCAGTTCTGGGCCCCCTGGTGCGGGCCGTGCAAGCAGCTCGGGCCGGTTCTGGAAAAAGTGGTTGGCGCCAGCGGTGGCAAGGTGCGCATGGTGCGGGTGAACATCGACGACAACACCCAGATCGCGCAACAGATGCGGGTGCAGTCGGTTCCAACGGTCTATGGGTTTGTCGATGGCCAGCCTGTCGATGGGTTCGCCGGTGCGCAGCCCGAATCCAACGTCAGACAGTTTGTCGACAAGCTGGCGTCGATGGGGGGCGAGGCTACAGACGTTGCCGCGATGCTCGAAGCTGCAGAAGCGGCGCTTGCCGGAGGCGACCATGACGCCGCGATGATGCAGTTCCAGCAGGTGATGGTGACCGAGCCAGAGTCCGTTGTGGCCCTCGCCGGCGTGGTGCGCTGCCTGAGCGCCGCTGGTGATATCGCCGGCGCACGCGAGGTGATTGACCAGCTGAATGACGACTTTCGCGGAGATCCGGCGATGCAATCGGCGATCGCTGCGGTGGAGCTTGCCGAGAAGGCGTCGGAATCCGCTGGTGAGCTTGATTCGGCAAAGGCCGCGGTCGAGGCAAATCCGGCTGACCTCGAGGCGCGCCAGGCCTATGCGCTGGCGCTCTATGCTGTCGGGCAGCATGCCGAGGCGATGGAGCAGCTTCTTGAGTCGATCCGCACCGAGCGCGGCTGGAATGACGACGTGGCACGGCTTCAGCTTCTGGAGTTCTTTGCCACACTTGGCGCCGCCAATCCGGATGTGATCGCGGCGCGGCGCAAACTGTCGACAGTGCTGTTTTCCTGACCGGGCCGCGAGGTCTGGGCCAGGCACCTACCTGTTATCTTGAACCGAGGATGTGACGATGAATATCGATGAGAATGCTGCCTCGGCACTGCCGACGCAGATACCGATTTTCCCCTTGCCGAATGCCCTGCTTCTGCCGGGTGGTCAGCTGCCGCTGAACATCTTCGAGCCACGCTATCTGGCGATGATCGAGGATGCGCTTGGTGCCAGCGGACGTCTGATCGGTATGGTGCAGCCGATGGAAGAAGCCGGTGAACTGTTCGGCATCGGATGCGCCGGGCGGATCAGCTATTTCCAGGAAACAGGCGATGGCAGATACATGATCGCGCTCAACGGCGTGTGCCGGTTCCGGCTTCACGGCCACCAGGTCACAGCGCGCGGCTACCGTCAGGCTGATGTCGGCTGGGAGGAATTCCTTGCCGACCTTGCCGAGACGGAATCCGGTATCGGTGATCGCGACCATATGTTTGCGGTGATGCGCCGATATTTCAACGCCCGTGGTTTCGAGGCGGACTGGGATCAGATCGAGCAGTCCGATGACAATTCGATCCTCAATACGCTTGCCATGGTCTGTCCGTTCGATGTTGCCGAGAAACAGGCGCTTCTCGAGGCGGAGGGCATGAACCGCCGTGCCGACCTTCTGGTCGCGATGATGGAAATGGCGCTTCACGAGGATGATGGCCAGAATGACGCAAGACACTGATACCGCAGCTGCGGCGCAGGCGCTTGACCCCACCCTTCTCGAGGTTCTGGTCTGTCCGGTAACGCATGGTCCGCTGGAGTATGACCGGGTCCGCAACGAGCTTGTCAGCCATCAGCTTGGCCGCGCCTTTCCGGTGCGCGGCGGCGTGCCGGTGATGCTGTTGGATGAGGCCCGCGAGCTTGCCGAGGATGAACGCCGATGAGCACCGCCTGGCCGTCGGAAATCCGCCTTGGCGGTGACAAACAGAGCTTGTTCGTAACCTTCGAGACCGGTGAGAGCTTCACTCTGAGCGCCGAACTTCTTCGCGTTGAATCCCCGTCGGCAGAGGTGCAGGGCCATGGTGTTGGCCAGAAGACAACGCCGGCCGGCAAGCGGAATGTGCGGATCACCGGCATCGAGCCTGTCGGCAATTACGCTGTCAGGCTGGTGTTTGATGACGGCCATGATACCGGCCTGTTCAGCTGGGATATTCTGCATGATTACGGCACCAGGCAGGACAGCCTGATGCAGGATTATGAAGCCAGACTTGCCGCGGCGGGGCAGACGCGCGGCTAGCTGGTGGCCCCCGGAAGACGCCCCTTCAGGAGCGCCGCATCGGCAAGCACACCGCCTTCGGCAATATCCGAAAACAGTGATTTCCCCGGCATTCTGTCAAGAACCGAAAAGCCTATTCCGGCGGCGCGGCGAAGCGCCGGCGTTGTGTCGGAGAACAGCCTGTTCAGTCCGGACGTGGCACCGGTCATCGCCAGACGCTCCTGAAGCCGTTCCGATTCATAGGCGTTGCGAAGCGAGGGGTGGCCTGCCGTAAGCCCCCGCCGCAGCGTGGCGTGAAGCAGATCAGCAAGAACCGCCGCGTCGCTCAGTGCCAGATTATATCCCTGGCCTGCCAGCGGATGAATGGCATGTGCGGCATCACCTGCCAGAACCAGACCGGGCGCGGTGATCCGTTTGCGCCATGACGGGCGAAGCGGCCACGCAAGCCGTTCACCAGCAAGGCTCAGATAGCCAAGCCGGGGACCGAACGCCTCCAGACAGGCAGCTTCGAACACAGCCTCATCGGCATCGATCAACCGCGCCGCGTCTGCGTTGGGCAACGTCCAGACAAGCGAAAGCTCGTGGTTTGGCCCGGGCATCAGCGCAAAGGGCCCGCCTTGCAGAAACCGCTGCCATGCCGTGTCCTGGTGATGCCGCTCGGCATGAAGTGTGGTGACGATGGCGGTCTGGTGCTGCCGCTCCTCACGCAGCCCGAGCCCGGCCATCTCCGCCATCGCACTTCGTGCCCCGTCACAGGCCACCACCAGTGCGGTGCGCAGATGAAGGTCACCATCCGGTCCGTCGAGGCTCAGTCCGGCCATGCCCGCCTCGGCCTGCCAGCCGGTGACCGCTGTTCCGCGAATCTCGTCCACCTCGCGGGTTTCCAGGGTGGCGCGCAAGGCGTCCTGAAGATCGCCATTCGCCACCACATATCCCAGCGCCGCATCGCCGGCCTGCCAGCTGAGGTCGCTTGCCGGACGCCGGCGTGCTTCAAGCCCGGTTGGCGGCGTGCCTTCGGCGACGGCCACCCGCATCACCGGGGATGGCGGTTTGGCCAGCCTGTCCCAGACCCCCATGGCATTCAGCATACGCGCGCCGGCCGCGTGGATGGTGGTGGTGCGTTCATCCGCCGGTGTGGCATCGCGTGCAGCGCGGTCAATCAGGACGATCTTCGCTGCTGGCTGCGGCGTCATGGCAAAGGACAGCGCCGTCGCTGTCATCAGACCGGCAAGCCCGCCACCGATGACCGTGATTTCATGCATTGGCCGCGGCCTCCCGGTCAGCGAAATGACGCGCCATCACGTCATCTGCGAGTGCGGCAAGGTCAGATCCGTCGAAAAGATAGGCGTGGCATCCGGCCGCCCGGCCAGCGGCGACATCGCTGTCGCGGTCGCCGATCATCACCGAGGCAGCAAGATCGATATTCCAGCGCTCTGCAAGGTCCAGAATCATGCCGGGTTCCGGCTTGCGGCAGGGTGATGGCGTGCGCAGCGCGTCTGTGATCGCATCCGGATGGTGCGGGCAGAAGGCGATGTCGGTGATGTGGCCACCGGCGCGCGCCGCTTCGGCACACAGATGGGCATTGAAGGCCTGCATCTGGTCGGCGCTGTAAAGGCCTTTTCCGATGCCGCCCTGATTGGTGACGATGAAGCAGGCGATACCGGCCCGGTGCCAGCTGGCCAGCGCTTCGGGCGCGCCGGGCATCCAGGCGAAATCCTCGACCCGCCAGGTATAGCCGTGATCGACATTCAGCGTGTTGTCGCGATCGAGAAAAACCGCCCCCCGCCTGTCGCTAGCTGATGTCACCACCGATGTCATCACTTGTGCCCCTCGCGCATAACATTACCAAGATGTAGGATGAATGGCGCGCGGTTGTCCATCGGCAATCCGGTCGCAAGGGCCTCCGGCGAAGGGCGCTACGACATTGCCCCTCCGCCGTGGATGGGTTAGTTGTTGGGGGCGCCGGGCGGGACTGCTGCTTCTGTGTCCGGTAGCCCTGCGAACAGGATCGTTTTGGTGCCGGCTGGCGGAATGGCGGATCATGGAACTGAACCCGGAATACAGGCTTTTTGACGGCAACATGTTCGTCCAGATGCGGGGCCTTCTTGACGGTGAGACGCCGCCTGCGGACCGTGAGCTTCTCGACATGTCGATTGGCGAACCGCAGATCGCTGGCGGCGACCTGCTGGCGCAGAGCCTCGCTGCCTATAATGCCGACTGGCAGTATTATCCGAAGGCGACGGGGCATCCGCGTTTTACCGCCGCCATCGAGGGCTATGTCAGACGCCGCTGGCCGTCCGCGGCTGGTCTGCTGGCAACCGGCATGATCGATATCGAACGGCAGATGCTGCCGGTGCCCGGCACGCGTGAGCCGCTGGGGCTGATGGGTGGTCTTGTGCGCGGCACGAAACCCCGCGCCAAGGCGCTGATCGCCAATCCCTATTATCACGCCTGGCGCGCTGGCGCGCTGGCCTCGGGTGGCGAGATCCGCTATCTGAACGCCGTCGCAAGTGACGGATTCGTTCCCGATCTGGCAGCGCAGCCGCCAGAGCTTCTGGCCGACACCACCATCGCCTATCTGTGCAGCCCGACCAACCCGCAGGGCGGGGTGATGTCGATCGCGCAGATGAAAGCGGCGATCAGGACGGCGCGGCAGCACGCGTTCCTGCTGGTGATGGATGAATGTTACGCAGACATCTGGCGTGGCAGCCCGCCGCCGGGCGCACTCGAGGCGGCGGCTGAAATCCATGCCGAGGAAGGCAGCGATCCGGCACAGGACCCGCTTCGGAACATCGTCATACTGAATTCCCTGTCCAAGCGGTCGAGCGCGGCCGGTCTGCGCGTCGGCTTTATCATCGGCGACCGGTCGGTGATCTCGCTCTATGGCAAGCTGATCGGCAACAGCGGGTCCATTGTGCCAACGCCGCTTCTGCATGTCGCCGCCGATCTCTATGATGATGACGACCATGTTGCCGCAATTCGGGCGCATTATGACCACAGCTTCGCCCTTGCCACGCGCTATCTCGGAACAGTGCCGCCTGCCGGTGGGTTTTTCCTGTGGTTGCCAGTGGGTGATGACCAGATGTTTGTGAGACGTTTGATGGCCGAGCAGGCGGTACGGGCAATGCCCGGGTCCTTCATGGCCGAAACAGTTGACGGGGTGAACCCGGGCGCCGGGTATGTACGTCTGGCGCTGGTCCATGACCATGAGCGCACCGAAGAAAGTCTGGCGCGTGTCGCTGCCATTCACGCTTCGGGCCAAAGCGGCGCGGCATAGGTATGGCCGAGAGCGAGGAAAAGAAACGGGTCCTGTCACCGGCGCTGATCGGGTTTCTGCGGCGGCGGTTGATGGAGCTGATCGGCCTTGCCTTGCTACTGGTCGGACTGGCGCTGACCGCGACATTGTTCTCGCCCGGGCGGTATGATCCATCTTTCAGTGCCTTTTCATCAGGCGCCATCGACAACTGGTTTGGTGCCCCCGGCGCTGCGGTCGCCGGTGCCCTGCGGGCCAGCCTTGGCACTGCCGGATTCTTTGCGACCTTGCTGCCGGTCGGCTGGGGATACCGGCTTCTTCGCAAACAGCCGATCGGCAATCGTGTGGCGCGACTGTTCCTTGCGCCGGTTGCTCTGCTCTGCCTTGCCGGGGGGCTCTATGGCCTGTCCGGCGGTGACGGCAGTGCTGCTGGCGGTGCGGCCGGCGTGGTGCTGATCGGTCTGACGCAGCCCTATCTCCCCGACCTGCCGCCGGTCCTCGGTCTGACGGCAGCGCATTATGCCGGGGCCGGTTTCCTCCTGGTCGGCATTCTGCTCTGGTCCTGGAGTGCCACCGTCTCGCGGCATCAGTGGGGTGCGTTGCTTGTGCCGGTGGCGATGCTTGTCCGCAGTCTTGCCAAGGTCGCAGGATCGCGGCGGGCGAAGGGTGACGATTCCGGTGAACAGACCCCCGAGCTGGCCCTGACCGAAACCGAATCTGTGACGGCTGACACCACCTCGCCAAAGAAACGCCAGCGGCGCGGCGCGGCGAAGAAAAAGCGTCAGGAGCCGTCGATCATCAGTGCCAGTGGCGCCGCGTCCGCAGAGGCTGGTGGTGGTGCGGCGCGTGCCGGCCAAGGTCGCCTTGATTTTGGGGGTGACAGCCAGTTCCGCCTTCCCCCGCCAAAGTTGCTTGCCGCGCCCGGCAAAGCCGCCTCCGGCCCGTCGCAGCAACAGCTGGAGATGACCGCAACACAGCTCGAGGAGGTGCTTGGCGACTTCAGCGTAAAAGGGTCGATCACCGAATCCCGCTATGGCCCGGTGGTCACACGGCACGATCTTGAGCCGGCACCCGGCACAAAATCACAGCGGGTGATTTCGCTTGCAGATGACATCGCCCGTTCGATGAGTGCTGTTTCGGTGCGCGTCGCCGTGGTGCCGGGACAGAATGTGATCGGCATCGAGCTTCCCAACACGGACCGTCAGACCGTGGCGCTTCGTGAGATCCTCGACCACCAGGCCTGGTCAGCCGACAACAGCAACCTGCCGATGATGCTTGGCAAGGATATTGCCGGCGCGCCGGTGATTGTCGATCTGGCGAAGATGCCGCATCTTCTGGTCGCCGGCACCACCGGATCGGGAAAGTCGGTCGGCATCAACGCGATGATCCTGTCGCTTCTCTACCGCCATACGCCGGAAACCTGCCGGATGATTCTGGTCGATCCGAAAATGCTGGAACTGTCCGTCTATGACGGCATTCCGCATCTTCTGAGTCCGGTGGTGACCGAACCGTCAAAGGCGGTGACAGCCCTGAAATGGGCGGTTCGCGAGATGGAGAACCGCTATCGCAACATGGCGAAGCTGAATGTCCGCAACATCGCCGGATATAACCAGCGTGTTGCCGAGGCACGGGCCGAGAGCGAGGTGTTGACGCGCCGCGTGCAGACCGGGTTCGACGCTGAAACCGGCAAGCCTGTCTTCGAGGAAGAAATTCTCGATCTGGCCCCTCTGCCCTTCATTGTCGTGGTGATTGACGAGGTGGCGGACCTGATGCTGGTCGCTGGCAAGGAGATCGAGGCAGCTGTGCAGCGGCTGGCGCAGATGGCGCGCGCCGCCGGCATCCATGTGATCATGGCCACACAACGCCCGTCGGTGGATGTGATCACCGGCACGATCAAGGCAAATTTCCCGACCCGCATCAGTTTCCAGGTCACCTCGCGGATTGACAGCCGGACAATCCTTGGCGAGCAGGGGGCAGAACAGCTTCTTGGTCGTGGCGACATGCTGTTCATGGAGGGCGGCGGGCGCGTCATGCGGGTGCATGGCCCGTTTGTCTCGGATGACGAGGTGCAGGCGGTGGCTGATTTCCTGCGCAAGCAGGGCGAGCCCGACTACAATGAAAAGGTGGTTGCCGAGGAAGAGGAGGACGGGTCGAGCGCTTCTGGTGGCACAGGGGATCTTCTTGGCGGCGGCGCCAGCCTGTATGATCAGGCCGTGCAGCTTGTCATTCGTGAGCAGAAAGCATCGACAAGCTTTGTTCAGCGCCATCTTAAAATCGGGTATAATCGGGCAGCGACCATCATCGAGGAGATGGAAAGCAACGGCATCATCAGCGCCGCCAATCATGTTGGCAAGCGCGAGGTGCTGGTGAATGAGGAGGCAGGGCAGTAGATGGGCGTGATGGCAGAGGCAAAACGGTATCTGCGTCTGGCTGTTGTGATGATGGGAGCGGTGGTCCTGTCAACGGCAGCGCTCCGTGCTGATGCCGCTGATTCGTCCAGTGGGTCTTCCACTGGTTCGTCCGGTGATCCGGTCAGCGCTGCCGAGGCCTGGTTTGACAGCATCACCACGATGAAGGCCGATTTCACGCAGGTCGCCTCCGACGGCACCACCGCCACCGGCGAGCTGCATTTTCGCCGCCCGCACCGGATGAAGATCATCTATGATCTCGACGAACCGCTGATCCTGCTGACAACGCCGGTATGGCTTCATGTCGACCGGCCTGACGAGAAGCGGGTGACAAGCTATCCCATCCGCGAGACACCGCTGTCGCTGATCCTGAAGGAACAGGTGAAGCTTCGCGATCCCGATTTCCGGACGCAGCACAATGTCCGCAACGGCGTCACCAGCATTGTGTTGACCAAGGATACCGGCGAGGCGGCAGGGCAACTGACCCTTGAATTCACCAACGAGCCGTTCGAGCTCCGCCGCTGGAGCATCCGTGACTCAGCTGATGTGACCACCACTGTGACCTTGCAGAACATGCGCTTCGGGCACAGCTACGAGAACAAGTTTTTCGCGAAGAATGCCTATCCGCTTCCTAACTGAGGCGCCGTTATTTCGCTGGTCTTTTGGTGGTCTTTCGGGGTGCCGGTGTGACGGGACATCCGGTGTTCCCGGCTTGGTGTATTTTGCTTCGTAAAGGTCCGGATCGATGACCAGTTCAGGCTGAACGAAGATGGTGGCGACATCATCATCGGCTTTGGTGCGGAGTGCCTTTATTGTGCGGAGTGCCAGCACAATCGCAATCTCTTCCGCGATTGTATCAAAGATGTTGCAGCCATGCCGACAAGAGTGCAGATGTATCTGTAAAAC
>NTKV01000067.1 GCA_002457745.1 SAR116 cluster bacterium MED-G06
CTGGCTGACCGGGCACAGCAGCTTGGCCGTTACTGCCGCTATGAAACGTGCCTGTCGCCACGTCTGTCGGAACTTGCCATTCTGACGACCGCGCGGATCTGGGACGCCGCCTATGAATGGCAGGCACATCTGCCGCCGGCGCGCGCCGCAGGTCTCTCGGAAGAGGTCATCATCGCTCTGGCAGCAGATAGGAGACCTGTCTTCACCAATCTGGACGAGGACCTTGTCTACAGCTTTACCCGCGAGTTGAACCAGACAAGGTCAGTAAGTGATGATCTGTTCGAGCGCACGGTTTCGGAGCTTGGCACGGAGGCGACCGTCGACCTAGTCGGCATCCTCGGCTATTACAGCCTGATTTCGATGACCATCAAGGCCTTTGATGTACCAGCCCCGGACGCAGTCTAGCGGGTGCCGCGGCTGGCGCAGGACTGCGCGCGGAATCCATTGGCGCAAAGCAAATTTTCCTGTCCAGCTGCGGTAAAAGTACCGCCTGTCACAATGCGCTGACTCTGGCTCCAGAGACGATCGTCGGTGCCGCGGCGTTCAGCGTGTCACGCGCAAATCCGGCAGCCGATTTGTAACGTGCCATGAATTCCGCCCTCTCGGTGGCCGGGATCACCTCGTCGATATTCTCGAACACGCCGCCACACCGGTCATTGACCATGTTAAGAAGCCCGAACGGCCCAGCCCCGCGGTTGCGAAGAACGACTTCGGAAATCGGCTGGCACAGCTGTTCATCATAGGCTGCCAGCGCCGCAGGTCCGACGCCATGTTCAAGGAATGCTGCGCCAATCACGCGGGCATCGATGATCGCCTGGCTGGCGCCGTTCGATCCGGTGGGATACATCGGGTGCGCCGCATCCCCCATCAGCGCCACAGGGCCATCCACCCAGGTCGGCACAGGGTCGCGGTCGATCATCGGGTTTTCATAGGCAGCGTCGGCTCCACGGATCAGTGCCGGCACATCCAGCCAGTCATAGGTCCAGTCCTCAAAATGATGGATGAAATCTTCGATCTCCACACGGGTGAACCAGCCGCTGCGGTCGGCGGTATCGACATCATCATAGGTCACCTCGGCAATCCAGTTGATCAGCGCCAGCCCTGTATCAGGGTCAGGCGCACTGATCGGATAGATCACCATGCGATGTTCATGTGTCCCGAGACCTATGAAGGATGATCCCGTCCGCACCGGCTTTGCCAGCGACGTGCCGCGCCACAGCATCGCGCCACCCCAATGGATCGGGGCCTGGTCCGGATGCATTTGCGCACGGATGGCAGAATGAATGCCGTCGGCGCCAATCAACAGCCTTGCTGTTTCGCGTATTGTGCCGTCCGGGGTTTCAACCACCGCCGTGACCAGCCCGTCCGGCGTGATCTCATATCCGGTAACCTTTGACCCAAGCCGGATATTCTCATCACCGGCACGCTCGCGAAACCGGTGATACAGCATCATCTGGAACTTGCCGCGATGCGCTGCATATTGGGGCCAGTGATAGCCGGCATATGTGCCACGCGGCTCGGCATAGATTTCCTGACCATTCATGCCGACAAGCGCCCATTCGCGCGCCGGCACGCCGATGTCGTCAAGGTCAGCTTCAGAAAAGCCAAGATCATGAAGTTCGCGAATGGCATTGGGCTGCAGGTTTATGCCAACCCCCATCGGGCGGATGGTCTCGACCTGTTCGACCACAAGGCACGGCACCCCGATCTGGTGAAGCGTCAGCGCCATGGCAAACCCGGCGATGCCGCCGCCAGCAATGATCACCCGATCTGTCATGAGGTTTGACTGCCACCGCGGGTGGCGATGAAAATGGGGAGCTTCAACACAGGATCCGATCCGAACTCAAATTTTGTCGCAATGCAGCAACAAGAATAATGCAACACAGCCTCATCGGACGCTATTGTCACGATACACGTACGCCTTGCCGTTCTACCTTCCGAGCATACATTTTTCCATGGAGTTGTCGCATGCTTCCATCCCCCGCCCTTCGGCATGTTGCCGATTTCGACATTGATCTGTCACCAATCGAGGAAATGGGGGACGGCCGCGGAGGCATGCGGCGCATCATCCCGATCGTCGGCGGACGGGTCAGCGGACCTGCCTTCACGGGCGAAATCCTGAACATCGGTGCCGACTGGCAGACCATTTTCAGCAGCGGCCTTGCAGAGCTGGACACGCGCTACGCCTTCCGTACAGACGATGACGCCGTCATTGAAATCATCAATTTCGGCTATCGACGCGGCCCTGAGGACGTGATGAAGCGCATCGCCGCCGGCGAAACTGTCGATCCGTCCGACTATTACATGCGAACCCATGCGCGGCTTGAAACCGGCCACCCGGACTATCAATGGGTCAATGAAACACTGTTTCTTGGCGTCGGGGGTCGCCTTAAGTCAAGTGTAAGACTTGCTCTATATGCCATTGATTGAAGTAATTATTTCTCTATTGATTAACATGTCCTGAACGGCATTGGCGTACGGCCGGCATGAAAACAGCGCGCGGAGATTGACAGGGACGGTAACCCGGCTCAGCCTGACACCACCGAAAGCGTAACCCTCAGGCAGCAGCGACCATGACCACCAATATCGCCACCCTCGCGGTGAAGGCGTTGATCGCCAACGGCATTGACCAGCTCTACTGCCTGCCCGGTGTACAGAACGATCATTTTTTCAATGCGCTGTTCGACCATACGGACATGATCACACCGATCCAGACTCGGCATGAGCAGGGTGCGGCCTACATGGCCACCGGCGCGGCGCTCGCCACCGGCGAATCGCAGGTCTTTTGTGTTGTTCCGGGACCGGGGTTCCTGAATACCACTGCCGCCTTGTCAACGGCCTATGCGGTGAACGCACCGGTGATGGCGTTTGTCGGGCAGATCCCTACAGGGGCGCAGGGAAAGGGCCATGGTCTTCTCCATGAAATTCCCGACCAGTTCGGCATTCTGGAACGGCTGACGAAATCAGCGCACCGGGTCACCGGCGCCACCGATGCAGCCAGCACCATTGCCACCGCTTTTCGTGATCTGGCCTCGGGCAGGCCGCAGCCGGTCGGCCTTGAAATCGCGGTCAATCTATGGACGCAGACCATTGAGGGCGCGGTGCCGGACCTTGTACCCGAAACCGTCGCAGCGCCACAGCCTGACAGCACGGCGATCGACGACGCTGCCAGCCTGATCGCGGCGGCACGCGCCCCGATGATCGTGGTGGGTGGCGGCGCACAGGATGACGCTGAAGCCGTGCAGGCGCTTGCAAAGCGGATCGGTGCGCCGGTGGTGGCATTTCGCACCGGACATGGCGTCATGCCTTCGGATGATCCGCTGTCCATCGGCATGCCGATGGCACACAGCCTCTGGCCGGATGTTGACCTTGTCATCGGGCTTGGCACCCGCCTTCAAAGCCAGGTGATGTCCTGGGGGCGTGATGACGCGATGAAGATCATCCATATCGATATTGATGAGTCGCAGATCGGACGGAGCGCCCCTGTCGATGTCGGCATCCATGGCCGGCTTGCGGATGCCCTGCCGCTGCTGATCTCGGCAATCGACGACAGGGCCGATGCCAATCCGGACTGGGCCATGCGCATCGATGATGTGAAATCCCGGCGGGAGGCAGAATACCGGCAACGGCTTGGCCCCCAGCTGGAATGGCTTGGCGCGATTCGTGACGCCCTGCCACGTGACGGCATCTTTGTCGATGAACTGACCCAGACAGGCTATGTCTCGCGCTTTGCCTTTCCGAGCTACGTGCCGCGTAGCTTCATTTCAACGGGCTATCAGGGCACGCTCGGCTACGGGTTTGCCACCGCCCTTGGGGTGGCCCATGCGCGACGCGATGTGCCGGTGGTCTCGATCAGCGGCGATGGCGGTGCGCTGTTCACAATCACCGAACTGGCAACAGCGGTACATCACAATATCCCGCTGACAACGGTGATCTTCAACGATCATGCCTTTGGCAATGTGCGGCGTCTGCAGATGGACAATTACGATTCGCGTCTGATTGCGTCGGACCTCAGCAGCCCCGACTTTGTCTCGCTTGCCGAATCCTTTGGTGCACAGGGGCTTCTGGCGACCTCCCCGAACCAGCTTCGTACCGCCATCGAAACAGCCATGCTTCATGACGGACCCAGCATCATCGAAGTGCCGGTTGGCGAGCTTCCCTCGCCCTGGGATTTCGTGCTGATGCCGAAATCACGCTGACACCGGATCAGCAGCGGCATGCTGGCAGATTGACAGCAGGTGCCTGTTGAACGGACACTGACATCATGTCAGGGATTTTCTTACCCACATGGCGGGTGGCCGTCATCGTGATAGTTGTGAGCCTGCAGCTGGCCGCGCCAAGGCTGGCAGCTGGCGATACCTACGAAAGCGGAATTGCGGCGCTTGATGCCGGCCGCTACGACGAGGCGCTGTTCCATATCAGCCTTCTGGCGGCGAATGACGATCCACGCGCGCAATACACCATGGGGGTTATGTACCGACAGGGCCTTGGCGTCGCTCAGGATGACCGTGAAGCGCTGTTATGGTACCTCGCCGCCGCCGAGGCTGGACACATGCTTGGTCAATATGCGGCCGGCCTCGCCTTTGACCGGGGGATCGGGGCCGATCGGGACGTCGGCAACGCGCTGCATTATCTTCGTGAGGCTGCGCTTCAGGGTCACGCCGCCGCGCCAGTCCAGATCGGCGCGATCCACTATCTTGGCACGGACATCGATGTGGACCATGCCCGCGCCTATTTCTGGTGGCAGATTGCTGCGGACCGCAACGCCCCCGGCGCGGCCCAGAACATGTTCCGGCTGAAACAGGAAATCAGCGATCAGGACCTGGCGCGCGCCACGACCTATCTCACATCGTGCCAGACAAAGACCCTTCGGCAATGCGTGCCATGACTCTCCGCCATCTGATGCTGGCAGGGTTGCTTCTTCTGTTGCCATGGGGGGCAACAGCGGCATCTCCCGACCCACAGATGAACCGGCAGATGAACCGGCAGATGATCTGCGATCTGGTCGCCGAGGCGGCCGGGTCAGGAAACGCGGAGACGACCAGCGTCTGGCCCGGCGGGACCGCGAACATCAGACTTCGGCCAGCACCGTCAAACTGGCGTTTCGCTCTGATCGAACTTGCCAACAGCAACGCCGTGCCGCTTATGCAGATTCGGGCCCTTCCCCCCTGCCACGTCACCGAGGCGCGCCGCCTTGTCCGCGACGGCGGGGGATCACCCACCGACATCGAAATCCTTGGCCCAGACCTTGCCAGCGTCACGGCACGGCAAGCGGTGAACCCGCCGGTGCCGCCTCTTGATGCAGGGGACGGAACGGCGTTGCTGGCACATATCGATACCGGCGTGAATTATCTGCTGCCGGAGATTGCGTCCCATCTTGCCACCGACGGTGACGGACAGCTTCTGGGGTATGATTTCTGGGATGATGACGCGCGCCCGTTCGACACCGACCCGCGCCGCAACGTCTTTTTCCCGATGCATCATGGCACCACAACCTTCAGCCTGCTGGCCCGCGAGGCTGGTGGCATCCCGATCGCGATCTACCGGTTCCCGGCCGATGATTTGTGCCGGTTCAAGGCACTGATCAACCATATGGCCGGTCTGTCGGTGCGGGTTGTCAGCCTGTCGATGGGCTCATCCGACCGCGATGAATGGGCCTGTTTCGAAGAAGCAGCACGACAGCAACCGCACATGCTGTTCATTGTCTCGGCAGGCAATGACGGACGTGACATTGACCAGATGCCGGTCTATCCAGCCGCCCTGCCCCTTGACAATCTGGTTACGGTAACCTCGTCGGATGATTTCGGGCGTCTTGGCCGCGGGTCGAACAGCGGTGGGCAAAGCGTTGATTTCATGGTGCCGGCGGAACGGGTCGAAGTGATCGATCACAGCGGCGCACGTGCTGACACAGGGGGAACCAGCTATGCCGCGCCCCGCCTTGCGGCGCTGGCTGCACGGTATCTGGCTGCAACGCCCGACGCCGACACGCCCGCCATCCTGAGTTTTCTGAAACGGCGCGCCCGCCCGGCAAGCGATGTCGCTCTGAAATTTGGCTGGATACCCGATCCAAGCGACAATTTCGGGTTCTAGTTTGCGAATGCTTCGGCAAGGAACGACTCTGCCATCGGCACGGCGGCCGGGTTGTGCGCGCGCATGAGGTCGAGAACCATGTAACCAAAATCGCGGTCGCCAATTGCCCCGGCAACCTGTACCGCCATGCGAAGGGCCTGCGTGTTCGCCGGATCAATCGCCAGATAACGTTCGAGGATCGGACGCTCCGCCGCACTCTCGCGGTTCAGATGCAGTGTCACCGCCATCGACATCAATGTGTTCGGGCTATCCGGGTCGAGTGCAAGGCTTCGCTTCAGGAACGCCTTTGAACGGTCGAACATCCACCACCGCCCGAATGTCTGGCCAGCCTGATCGAAGAGCTGCCTGTTGCCCGACGCGGCGCATTCAGTCTCGATGACGGAAA
This sequence comes from SAR116 cluster bacterium MED-G06, assembly GCA_002457745.1. Taxonomy (GTDB): domain Bacteria; phylum Pseudomonadota; class Alphaproteobacteria; order Puniceispirillales; family Puniceispirillaceae; genus UBA8309. The sequence continues at coordinate 6,476 of NTKV01000067.1, forward strand.
CCAGGTCCTCCGGGGGATCTCGGGTGATACCAGCGGCATCATACAGCGCATCGGCACAGCGCCGGATGGCACCACCGGTCGACAGGAAACTCTGACGGTGATCAGGCGATGCCGACGCAATCACAGTACGGATATGGCTGGCCGAAATCACTTCGCTGATCTTGCCGTCACCCGATGCAAGGATGCCGACCAACCGCCCTTCGGCATCGACAACGGCGCCGCCGCTGTTCCCGGGAAGCGCACGGGCGTTGGTATGAATTCGTGCCTGCGGTGCCGCATCCTGACGCGGATACATCGCAAAGCTTGACGGGGCGTAGACACGCGGCGCGTTCCGTCCCTGATCAAAGCCGACGATATAGACGGTCTGCGGCAGCCCTTCTGCCATGTCCGGGCCCTCGTCAATTTCACCAGCCGTTCCGGACAGGCGGAGCATCGCCAGATCAACCGGTACGGTGTGCGGCACCGGCGTTGCCTCTGCAAGCCCGCCTGTATGGTCTCGGGTCAGCACAGCCGCGTGATCCTCGACAACGTGACGGTTGGTGATGATGAGTCCGTCAGCAAGCATGGTGCCGGAGGCAATCATGTTAGGGGTGCGGATGCCGACCACCCGCTCCTTCCACGCACAGACCGGCGCTGGCGCCTCGCAGGCCAGCGCGGCACCGGCAGCCAGGGTGAGCACCAAAGCAGCTAAAACCGCGTGGGTGATGATGGTCCACAGACTTTTCATGTCACTAAAATGGCGCTGACCACAGCACACCGCAAGGCGTCACGCCGCCGCGTCACCTCGACTCATCAGGCCATCAGATGGGAAATCGGGCTTTCATCCATCTGGCCGGCCAGCATGTGCGCGAGATGCAGCGCCAGCCGCGCCTTTACCGATTCATGGTCGGCGCTGTCCCAGAGATTGGTCGTTTCGTCAGGATCGGCCGTCAGGTCGTAGAGCTCACCCCAGTCCTCGCCCTGATACAGTGTAAAGCGCCACTCCAGTGTGCGGAGACTGCGCATCCGCGCCGGCTTCGAAAAGCCGAGACGCGCACCAAGATCATTGAATTCGCACAAGACCGCGTCGTGATGATGGTCGGCGTCCTGCTCGATCACCGGAAGGAAGCTGGTTCCCTGCATCCCGCGATAGGGGGTGAGCCCGGCCCGGTCCAGAATCGTTGCTGTCAGATCGATGGTCGAGGTCAGCGCCGGACTGACCCGTCCCTTGCGGCTTGCCGGGTCGGACCAGATCATCGGCACCTGCGTGACCGAGCGGAAGGGCATCGCCCCCTTCAGAAGCAGCGAGAAATCGCCAAGGTAATCGCCATGGTCGGAATTGAATATGATCACCGTGTTGTCGTACTGGCCGGACTCCTTCAGCGCAGCGACAAGTCTGCCGACCTGGTCATCCACCATCGTGATCATGCCTGCGGTCAGCGCCATCGCCTCACGAAGATGCTGGTCACCTTCCCGACGGGCGGTTGTGTATGTGATCGCTCCGACCCCGTTCTGCCATTGCTCGTCCATCCAGCGCATGGGCGGGGTCGGGTTCTGGTGCGCCTCGTAGGGCAACGCCAGATCGAACTGGTCCGGGTGATACATGTCCCAGTACCGGCCCGGCGGATTGAAGGGGTGGTGCGGATCGGGAAAGGACACATAGGCGAAGAACGGCGCGTCTGTGTCTGCCTGCGCGGACATATAGTCGATGGCGCGGTCGGCGACATAATGGGTCGGGTAGAACTCCTCGGGGACCGGCGTGCGAAACGCCTGCGGACAGGTGTAGTTGTGCGGCAGCTCGTTCGCCCGGTCGTGCAGCGCTTCCCAGTTCGGCAGGTTTTTGCGGATCCATTGACGATAATGCCCGCCACAGCGGTCGCCATGGCCGGTCACCATGTCAACATGCTGGAACCCGTAATAGGGAAGATCAAAGGCAAACCGGTCGTCTCCTTCATAGGACCCAGGTTGCTCCTGCGTGTAATTGCCTGCCGGTGCGGCGCGCGCCTCTTCGATCAGACGATCGGACTCCTGATCGCCGTGGAGTGGCGCATCGACAGTAAAGGGCTGAAGGTGGCTTTTGCCAATCGAGGCGGTGCGATAGCCGTCAGCTGCCAGAACATCCGTGAAGCAGGTGCTGTCTACAGGCAAAGTGCAGCCATTATAGCGCAGACCATGTGTTGACGGGTAGCGCCCGGTCATGAATGACGCCCGGTTCGGCATGCAGACAGGTGATGTGACCTGAAAATTCTCCAGCCTTGTGCCGGTGGCGGCAAGCGCATCGATATTTGGTGTTTTAACAACTGGATGACCTGCGCATCCAAGCCAGTCCCAGCGATGCTGGTCGGTCATGATGAACAGGAAATTCGGCTTGGTATGGGAGGTCATGGCGTACCCTGAATCTTCGACGGTCACCAAAAATACAGGGCTTTGACCGAGAAGGAAGCAAAATCGCCCGGTCTGGTTGGCCAGATCGACCGTTGGCTGTCGGCCGGGTTGCGCCGCCGGGTGGCAGGTGTAAGGTGACCAGGCATCATTTTTGATCCGATACCGGTTTATGTTCACACTCACCGCCAGCATCCGCAACGGTTTTGCCCTTCGACACAGCCCCATCGGCCTGTTGTTCCTGATGGCCTTCGCCATGCCGATTGCGTTTTCGACCTGGCTGGCTTTGCTGAACAATTTCACGATCGAGGTGGCGAATTTCTCCGGTATCGAGATTGGCTGGCTGCAGACAGTGCGCGAAATACCGGGGTTCTTGGCGGTCGGCGTCATTGCCGTGCTCTATCTGATGCGTGAACAGACTCTGGCGATCCTGGCGCTCGTGGCGCTTGGCGCGGCAGCGGCGGTCACCGCCATTTTCCCGAGTTTTGCCGGGCTGCTGATCACCACCCTGATCGGATCATTCGGCTTCCACTACTACGAGACCGTGAACCAGTCACTCCAGCTTCAATGGCTGGAGAAGGATCGGGCACCGCAGGTGATCGGGTGGCTTGTGGCGGCCGGGTCTGCCTCATCTCTTCTTGCCTATGGGCTGATAGCCATCGTCTTCAAATGGTTCGGACTTGGCTATCACGCTGTCTACATGGCTGGCGGCGGCATCACTGTGGCGGTCGCATTCTATTGCTGGCTTGCCTATCCGCAGTACGAGATGCGCGTTGTCCAGCATAGAAAGCTGATTTTCCGAAGCCGCTACTGGCTGTATTACGCTCTGCAGTTCATGGCCGGCGCACGGCGGCAGATCTTCATGGTCTTTGCGGCCTTCATGATGGTCGAACATTTCGGGTTCAAGGTTCATGAGCTGACCTTGCTGTTTCTGATCAATTACGCCGCCAACATCCTGTTTGCGCCGATGATGGGCTGGATGATTGCGCGGATTGGCGAGAAATGGTCACTGGCCTTTGAATATGCAGGTCTGATCGCGGTCTTCATTGCCTATGGCGGAATATACTGGTTCGGGTGGGGCGCGGCGCTGGCAGCTGCCCTCTATGTGATCGACCACCTGTTCTTTGCGCTGGCCTTCGCGCAGAAGACCTATTTTCAGAAAATCGCTGATCCGGCGGACATCGCCCCAACGGCCGCGGTGGCCCTCACCATCAATCATATCGCTGCCGTGGCGCTTCCTGCAGCGCTTGGCTATCTGTGGGTGACATCCGAGGCTTCGGTCTTCGTACTGGCAGCCATTCTGGCCAGCATGTCATTGGTGCTGGCCCTGATGATCCCGCGCCACCCCGCGCCCGGCAGGGAGACCATCTTCAGCCGCCCTGACACCCAAAAGCATTAGACTAATTGAGCTATCAATCAATTAGTGACTGCGAAATTTAACTGTGCGAAGTTGCCAGCCTTGTTTCGTTTGATCTGGTGTTGTTTATGCGCGTCTTCTCTTTTGCGCTTGTTGCCTTCGCAGCATTGTTCGCTGGGGTGATACCTGCAGTTGCTGCCGACTTCATCGGTGTGGCCGCAGCCCTTCGCGGTGATGTCGTGCGTATATCCACTGGGTCGGGTGACGCATCCCCGGGCCCGGTATCCTCGGGGACAAAAATCTTCCTTGGAGACGAGATCAAGGTCGCGTCCGGCGGCCGGATGCAGATCATGCTCCTTGACGAGACAGTCTTCACCCTTGGCAGCGGTGCCAGGCTTGTGATCGACGAGTTTGTCTACGACCCGGCTGCCGAGACCGGATCGATGACAACGCAGATCACAAAGGGGGCTTTCCGCTTTGTTTCAGGCAAGCTGGCCAAATCAAGCCCGAAAGCAATGAAGGTCAAGCTGCCCTCTGCCAGCATCAGCATCCGCGGCACACAAGTGGCCGGCATTGTGGATGAGGATGGCTCAAGCCAGATTGTTCTTGTCGGCCCGGGTCCAAACAGTTTTGGTGCCACTCTTGGGGCCATCACCGTGTCCAACGCGCTTGGAAGCGTTGACCTGACCCGCCCGAACTTCTCGACGTCGATCGTTCCGGACCAGCCACCTGCGACACCGGAACTTGCCGCGCCGGAAACAATCCAGACCATCGAGCAGAGCACGGGTGAGGATGCGGAAACCGAGATTGCCAGCGCGCTCGGCGTCGAAAGCCTCGATGTGGTGCCGGCGACCGATACCGATGGCGATGGCATCCCCGACCAGGTTGGCGGCAGCGAAGCGCTCGGTGCCAGCATCGCAACCGCCGCAACCGGATCTGACGTGACGAGCGATGCCGCCATTCTTGATGCAGCCTTTGCCGCTATGACAGCCGGCGCTCCCGAGGGAGAGGATCTGGGCAGTCTTGAAACCCTCGGCATCAATCTTGGTGCTGGCGCAGCGGCTGTCTTCAGTGGTGGCGCGGAATTTCTTGGCGATACCTCACTCGATCAGCTTCGCAATGCCGGCCTGACAGGCACCGCCACCTATGCCGCAACCGGGGTGTCGATGGCCTGCACGAACAGCGGCGCCGCAGGATGCGGCGGCAGCTATGACGTCACCGATACCTGGAATTTTGCCAGCGGCACCATCACCACGTCCCTGACGAACGGCACCGCGGCGTTGGATTACAGCGGTGACGGGACACTGGATACAAGTGTCACCTTCTCGATGAATGTGGCGGTCGACTACAGTGCTTCGGGACCGCTTGGCGCCAATCCTGTCCTGACAGACGACTTCGGCGATATGCCGGGCTATGTCCATGTCGCTGCCGAGTTTGACAGCGCGGCCAGTCTGCAGACCTTCAACAATTCCCTCACCGAGGCGAATATCGGCACTGATAGCCAGCTCAACCGGTTTGACTGGACGTCTGGCGGCAGCAACAGTGTGACCCTGACAGACCAGAGCGGCAACGGCCTGCCGGGAGCGCTTGTGCTGCATAGCGATGCCTATCTGTCGAACTTTGCTCTCGGCAGCGATGCCTCCTCCACCGATTCAGTCGGTAATATCGCCAGCCATGAGATCACTTTCCGCAAGCCGGACGGCACCAAGCTCGCCGACGGCACGGTACACGGCATGGGATCACAGTGACCATGCCATCCACTTTCAGACATCTCTGCTGTATTTCCATGCTTGGCATGGCGCTCACAGTCACGGCCACGGCCAAAGCCGAGGTGAGCTGACTGGAACTGCTGGAAGGGCCCGACGACATCGCCCTGAACCAGCAATTCGTTTCCGAACGGATCCAGGCAGGCGATGTGCCATCGGCACTGTCAGCCATCGAACGACTGATCAACCTTCGGCCTGCT
>NTKV01000068.1 GCA_002457745.1 SAR116 cluster bacterium MED-G06
AGGAAATCGACAAGCGCCTTGCCACTGCCGAGGAATGGGGCCGCACGCTCCGCGTTCTGCGCGATGACGCGCCGGATGATGGAGGACATGATAAGGCGCATGATCACGGCTTTGACGATCCCGCCAATGGTGGCCCGGGTGAGAATGGCCCGGGTGAGAATGGCCCGGGTGAGAGTGGCCCGGGTGGACGGTATCAATAGCTTGCATTCGCAGGGTATGAATGGGTTGGGGAGATTGCCGCGATGAGCGACGATGCAGCTGCCAGCACGCTGGCAAGTTTTGATGATTTCATGAAGATCGATATCCGCTGCGGAACGGTGGTCGAGGCAACGCCTTTCCCCGAGGCGCGCAAACCGGCCATCAAGCTTGTGATCGATTTTGGACCGGATATTGGCAGGAAGAAATCCTCGGCGCAGATCACCGAGCTTTATGACCCGCAATCGCTGGTCGGCAAGAAGGTGATGGCGGTTGTAAACTTCCCCCCACGCCAGATCGGTCCGTTCATGTCAGAGGTTCTGACACTGGGTGTCGCCAATGACCGCGGTGAGGTGGTTCTGGTTTCGCCCGACAGTGACGCGCCCGACGGCAGCCGGATGCACTGACGCGGCGTCCGGGTCTAGACCGGAAGCTTGATGACGACGCGCAGACCGCCAAGCGGCGAGTCCTCCAGCGACAGCTCACCGCCATGTCCCAGAACAATGTCGCTTGTGATCGACAGGCCAAGACCCGTGCCGCCAGTCTGCCTGTTGCGTGATGTCTCGAGGCGAACAAAGGGTCGCACGGCATCATCGCGACGTTCTGCCGGGATGCCGGCACCATTATCATCGAAAATGACAGTCACCTCGTCATTACGGTAACGGGCGGTGATTTCTGCCTTCGTGGAATAGGCCACAGCGTTCGAGATCAGATTTTCGAAAGCCCGGCGCATCGCCTTGCGCCGCAGCGGGAATATCGGAAGCGCCGGCTGGGGCGGGGTAAAGCTGATATCAAAGGCATGCGCGTTACGCGCCTGCGTTGTCAGCCGGTCCAGCATCTTTGTGACGTCGGTGTCTTCCGTGGGCTCCTCTCCTTCGCCAGCGGCGAAGCTCAGATAGGCGTCGATCATGTCCTCCATCTCGGCCAGGTCGGCGCGGATCGCTGTCGCGTCCTCATTTTCGCCCATCAACGCCAGCTGCAGGCGGATGCGGGTCAAGGGTGTTCGCAGATCGTGGCTTACCCCTGCGAGCATTTCAGTGCGCTCGTTCAGCTGGCGCATGATCCTGTGTCGCATCGCCTGGAACGCCCTGCCGGCAAGGCGTACCTCGCGCGCGCCTTCGAGCTGGTAGTCAGACGCCTGTCTGCCAAGGCCAAGGGCACGCGCCGCATTGGCAAGGCGCAGGATCGGCTGCACCTGGCCGCGCATGAAGATCAGGGCGATGGTGAACAGCAGGATCGAGGACCCGAGAGTCCAGCCGAAGAAGGTCCAGCCGGTTGAGGAAAAGATCCGTTTGCGACTGGCAAAAATCCGCAGAATGCCCTGATCAAGCTGCAGGTCGATATAGATCAGGTTGGGATCGGAATCGATGTCCAGATACCAGGGCTGCTGTACCCTCTTGCCTAGTTCACGGCGCAGCATCTGCTCGGCAAAGCTGGCCGGCGGCGCACTGTTCTGTCCGACGAAATCGGCATCCGGATAGTGCTGGATCGGGAAGGTGAAATATTGCCAGCCTGTCGCCTGGATCACCTCCACAGTGGCCTCGTCCGGCGCGCTGCCAAGCCGGTCTGTCAGCAGACTGATATCGGCGGCAAGCTGGCTTGCCATGTGGCGTGTCACGGTATCCCAGTGCCGCTCATAGAAGATGAAGATGGTGAGAAGCTGAACCAGGATCATCGGTATCATGATGATCGACAGCATCCGTCCGAACAGCGTTTTCGGAAGATAGTTACGAAACTGCATTGGTGCCCCCGATGGCCCCGTCGGTACGCAGAAGCCATCCCTTGTTGCGGACGGTCTGGAGATAGACCGGATAGCGCGGATCCGGTTCGATCTTGGCGCGAAGTCGCGCCACCGCAACGTCGATTGACCGGCCACGCATGCTGCTGTCCATGGCGGCAGCGATGTCGTCACGCGACATCACGGTGTCGGGTGTCGCGGCAAAGCTTGTCATCAGTTTCTGCTCGGCGGTGGTGATATGGATACGTCCGCTGGTATGCATCAGGATGCCGGTGTTGCGGTCGAAACTGTAGGGGCCGAAACTGATGGTGCTGTCGGTCTTGCCGGGGCGTGTCACGGCGCGTGCCAGGATCGAGCGGATCCGCAGCACAAGCTCGCGCGGCTCGAAGGGCTTTGACATATAGTCGTCAGCGCCGCTTTCCAGACCGGCAATACGGTGTTCGGTTTCCGCCATCGCGGTCAGGAACAGGGCCGGTACCTTGTTGTCCTTGCGGATGTCTGCCAGGAATTCGAGCCCCGTCTCGCCGGGCATCATGATATCGACGATGATCAGGTCGAAGATGATGCCGGCAAGCGCCTTGCGCGCATCGGCCGCAGATCCGACATCGGTGACACGAAAGTCACTTTCCTCGAGAAACCGGCGAAGCAGGAGACGCAGTCTTTCATCATCATCTATGACGAGGATGTGTTGAAAGCTGTTGTCGGCGCCAGACATCATATCATCCTGCCCGCCCGATCACCCGTCATCACCGGACCGGTACGCGGATTGACGCGCTTGGCCAAGTTCATCGACCTGCTGGCCTGTCCGGTCATCAAGCAGGCCCTGAAGAACCCGGTGAAAGCCTTCCACCGCGCTCATGCCGGCCTCGCGATAGGCCTTGGCGAAGCGGCGACCCTGAACCTCGGTCAGCCGCGCTTCCAGCGCGTTGCCGGTCTCTGTCAGATAGAGAAGCCGCTGACGCCTGTCTTCCGGGCCGGTGTGCTGGACGACATGGCCTGTCTCGACAAGTGCCGACAGAACCCGCGAAAGGCTCTGTTTCGTGATGTTCAGAATGCCCAGCAATTCGCTGACAGTGATGCCGGGGTTGCGCCCGATAAAATAGATGGCGCGGTGATGGGCCCGCCCCATATTCTGCTCGGCAAGGATTGAATCGGCTTCACCAGTGAAATCACGATAGGCAAAGAACATCATTTCGATACCGCGGCGCAGTTCCTCCTCGCGAAGAAACAGCGCCTTGCCGATGGGTTTTATGTCAGCCATGTTGACCAAAATTCCAGAAGGGGTTAGCGTTGCGAATCATACAAAGAATACGTCCGGATTGGAACTAAATATCAGTCAAATAACATGCGGCGCAACAGGGCGGTGCCGCCGGAGGTAGAGACATGGCGCTGATCCCATTTGATGATCGTGACGGCAGCATCTGGCTGAACGGAGAGATGCTTCCCTGGCGCGACGCGAAAACCCATACACTGAGCCATGGTCTTCACTATGCCAGCCTCGTCTTTGAAGGGGAGCGGGTCTATTCGGGCAGCATCTTCAAGGGGCGCGAGCATACCGAGAGGCTGAGAAATTCATGCAAGATCATGGATTTCGACATCCCGCTAAGCGATGACGAGGTGGACGCCGCGAAAATGGCGGTGATCGAAGCCAACGGTATTTCCGACGGATATGTTCGGGCGTTTTGCTGGCGCGGGTCGGAGATGATGGCGGTGTCGGCGCAGAACACCAAGACGCATGTCGCGATCGCCGCCTGGGAATGGCCAAGCTATTTCGACCCTGAGACCAAGATGCAGGGCATCACCCTTGATATTTCCGACTGGAAGCGCCCGTCGCCCGAATCGGCACCGGTGCAGGCCAAGGCTGCAGGCCTGTACATGATCTGCACCCTGTCGAAGCACGCTGCCGAGAAAAAGGGTTTCACGGATGCGCTGATGCTTGATTATCGCGGCTATATTGCCGAGGCGACCGGGGCCAACATCTTCTTTGTCGACAAGGAAGGCACGATCCATACACCGATCGCTGACTGTTTCCTTGATGGAATCACCCGTCGCTCGGTGATCCAGCTTGCCGAATCCCTTCAGATGAAGGTGGTGCAGCGGCACATGACTCTCGATGACCTGTCGGACATGACCGAATGTTTCCTCACCGGCACTGCGGCGGAGGTGACACCTGTCTCGAAGATCGGTGATTACAGCTTCACCCCGGCAGAGGTCAGCCGCCAGCTTGTTGACGGCTATGAAAATCTTGTGCGCGGACGCATCAGCCTCTAGGTAAAAAAGCCTATCCGGTCCAGCGGTCGCGGGCAGCATCATCGCTGTCCTTCGCGTCGACCCAGCTTGTCTTGCCGTCGCGCTCCTCCGCCTTCCAGAAAGGCGCGTCGGTCTTCAGGAAATCCATGATGAACTGCGCCGCGTCAAAGGCGGCCTGGCGGTGTGCGGATGCCGCGGCGACCATGACGATCTGCTCACCCGGAAGCAGCCTGCCGACACGGTGGATAATGGTGACATCTTCAAGTGGCCAACGCTGTCTTGCCTCGGCCTCAATGCGCTCAAGTTCGCTCTCTGTCATTCCGGGGAAATGTTCAAGCGTCATCGCGGTGACGCCGTCATCGCTGCTCAACCCGCGGACCGTGCCGACAAACAGCGCGATGCCGCCGACCGTCTCGGCCTGCAGGGCACGGCTTTCCGCGCCGACATCAAAATCCCCGGTCTGTACGCGAACAGACATGGCTCAGCCTCCGGTGACAGGTGGGAAAAAGGCCACTTCGTCACCAGCTGTTACCGGCGTGTCGAGATCGCCATAGGTGCGGTTTACCGCGACCCGCACCGCCTTCATGTTCTTCAGCGCCAGCGCATGCCCATCGGACATGGCACTCAGATGCGGCACAAGATCACCAACGTTGATGACGCTGTCCGGAAGCGCAATGGTTTCCAGATCGGTGCCGGTATGCTCGCGCATCCAGGCGAAATAGCGAACCGACAGGCTGGCTCCGTTTTCCGTGGTTATGGTCACAATCCGGTCTCCCTGAACGGAATGAAGGACAGATAGTCTCCGGCCTCGACCCCTTCATTATAGACCGGAATCTCGATCAATCCATCCGCGCCGGTCAGCGACGAAAGGACGCCGGCTCCCTTGCGGCCATGGAGCACCATCTCCGGCTCACCGTCGGCACCGGCGATGATCCGGACGCGCAGATACTCGGCACGTCCTGCTGACTTGCGGTGCGCAAATCCGCAGCGGACCCGAAGTTTCAATACCGGGCGCGCCACCCCACCGGCCATGTGCCGAAGTACCGGCGCCGCCGCCAGCCGGTAGCAGACAAAGGCCGCCACCGGGTTGCCGGGAAGGCACATCACCGGTTTGCCATCCATCAGCCCTGCCGACATCGGCCGGCCAGGCTTGATCGACAGCCGCCAGAAGGCTGGCTTGATGTTGGTGTTGCGCATCGCTGCCTGGGTATGGTCCTCGTCACCATCGGAGGCGCCGCCCGATGACAGCACCGCGTCGCACCTGGACAGCGCCGTCTGAAAGCAGGATGACAGCGCTGCCTCGTCATCGGCAATGATCCCGAAATCCTCGACCTCGTGACCGTCGCCGCGAAGCATGTCGGCCAGCATCGGCCGGTTGGAATCATGAAGCTGCCCATGCGCCGGTTCATCCCCGGGGGCAACAAGCTCGTCCCCCATCGAAACCAGCCCGACCTTCAACTGCCGGCGCACTTCGAGTGTGGCCATGCCGCTGGCTGCGGCGATGCCGAGATCGGCGGCATCAAGCCTGGTGCCGGCTGGAATGATGGTCTCGCCCTTGCGCAGATTCTCGCCGGCGGGCCTGTTGTTTGCCCCCGGTGTCAGTTTCGAGCCGATGGTGACGTGAGTGCCGTCCGCTTCCAGTTCGCAGAATTCATGCATGGCCACAGCATCGGTGCCTTGCGGCATCACGGCGCCGGTAAAGGTGCGCACCGCCTCGCCGGAAGCGGCGGTGCCGGCAAAAGGATGGCCTGCAGCGGCACGCCCGATGACCGGGAAGGCATGGCCGGGATTGGCGGCCAGGAAAGCGGCATCGACAGCATAGCCGTCAACAGCGGCGTTGTTGGTGGCCGGAAGGTCATGCCCGGCAACAAGGTCGGCATAAAGATAGCGCCCGGTGGCGGCCGCCAGATCGACGGTTTCGGTGGCGTTCACCTGTCTTGCCGCGGCGTTCAACCGGGCCACTGCTTCCTCAGGGGCAAGGCTTCCGCGATAGAGGCGGGCGCTTTCGCTCATGATGCCTCGGCAAGATCGTCGCGACCGGCAAGCCGGCAGACATGTGCCGAGATGGCATCGATATCGTTCAGGTCAAGAATCGGCAGGGTTGTTGCCGGCAGAGATGATGGATCATCCGTTGCCACCGCGATGATCCGGTCATCATCGGGGAACAGCGACGGCTTGCCGGTCTCTGTCCGGAATACCTCGATCTTCGGGATCGGTTCGCGCTTGTAGCCTTCAACGATGACGATGTCGGCGGGGACAAGCCTGTCCAGAAGGTCTTCCAGTCGCGCCTCGCCATGGTCGCGGTTCTCGGTAAACAGCACCGAGCGGACCTTCGATGATACGATCACCTGCCGTGATCCGGCGGTGCGGTGCCGGTGGCTGTCCTTGCCCGGGGTGTCGGCATCGAACATGTGATGCGCGTGCTTGATGGTGGCGATGTCGAGGCCGCGCGCCGTCAGCGCCGCAATCAGCTTTTCCGCCAGGGTTGTCTTTCCGCTTCCCGACCAGCCGGCCAGACCCATGACAAATCCGTGGCGGGACCGCGCCGCGTCCAGCACACCGGACAGGTCGGGGGTGATCTTCTCAGACATGATCGAGCGTTCCACGGAAATAGGCGACGCCGGTCTGCGCCGTGACCAGCGCCGCGCCCCACAGCACCGCCAGCCCGGCTGTGTTGATGAAGGCAAATGACGGGAACACCGGCGCCGCGATGAGCAGCCCGATCGCCACAAGCTGCAGCGTCGTCTTCCATTTCGCCAGTGTCGAGACCGGGATCGAAACGCTGCGTCCCGCCATGAATTCACGCAGCCCGGAGACGAAGAATTCGCGGCTCATGATGACCAGCGCTGGAATGAAGAACAGCCAGCCGTCATCCGTCACCCTGGCAAGTGCCAGAAGACAGACGCCGATCAGAACCTTGTCGGCGATTGGATCGAGCATGGTGCCGAATTTCGAGACGATTTCCAGCCGGCGCGCCATCCAGCCATCAAAGAAGTCGGACACGCTTGCGGCGGTGAAGATGACCAGCGCCGGCAGATAGCCGCGATCGACATCATCCGCCCAGATCAGCACTGCCACCAGCGGCGCCGCGGCAAGCCGCAGGACCGTCATCATGTTTGGCACTGATTTCAGCATGATATTCACCGACATGCTGCCTCCTCAGAAATGACCGCGTCAGTCGCCAGGCAAATAATGGCGCATCGCATTATGAATGCCCACTATAAAACCAGTCATAGAGCTGTTTTGCCACGGTTTTTGAAATGCCGTCGACCGCCTCAAGGTCAGCCAGGCCGGCTGCCGAGACGGCGCGTGCCGACCCGAAATGCGCCAGCAGCGCCTTTTTCCGCTTCGGGCCAATCCCCGGCACACCATCAAGCGGGCTTGTCAGCTCGCTTTTCTGGCGCTTCGCCCGGTGCGTGCCAATGGCATAACGGTGTGCCTCGTCACGAAGCCGCTGCAGGAAATGCATGGCCGAAGCCTGCGGTGGCAGGGTGAAGCTGTCGCGTCCGCGCATGTGAAACTGCTCGCGTCCGGCGTTGCGGTCGGGTCCCTTTGAAATGGCAACAATGGCGATGTCGCCAACGCCGAGATCATCCATCACCTCGGTCACCGAGCTGAGCTGGCCCTTGCCGCCGTCAATCAGCAGCAGGTCCGGCCAGCTGTCACCGTTGCGGTCAGGATCCTCCTTCAACGCCCGTTCGAAGCGGCGGTGGATGACCTGCCGCATCATCGCGAAATCATCACCCTGGGTGACCGCATGGGTGCCGTCGTCCCGGATATTGAACTTGCGATAGGCGGCCTTGTTGAATCCCTCCGGTCCCGAAACGATCATGCCGCCGACGGCATGCCGCCCCTGAATGTGCGAATTGTCATAGACCTCGATCCGGTCGGGCATGCCATCAAGCCCGAACAGTTCGGCAAGCTCGGTGAGGAGGCGGCGCTGCGATCCGGTGTCGGCAAGGTGGCGGGCCAGAGCCTCTTCGGCATTATGCAGCGCCATCGCTGTCAGCTTTGTGCGGGCGCCGCGCTGCGGGTGGCTGATCTTCACGGCGTGGCCTGCACGGCTGGCCAGTGCCTCTGCCAGAAGCCCCTTTTCCTCCGGCTCTGCTGACACAAGGATCTCCGCTGGTGGCTCCTTGTCGTCATAGAACTGGCCCAGAAAGGCGGTGAGTACGGCGGCGTCGCTGGTATCGGCATTGTGGCTCAGGAAATAGGGACGGTTGCCATAATTCGATCCGCCACGGATGAAGAAGGTCTGGATGCAGGACCGCTCGCCACTTCGTGCCACGGCGATGATGTCGGCATCTTTCAGATTCGGCACATTGATGTCCTGGCTGGCCTGGATACCGCTCAGCGCCCGGATGCGGTTGCGCCAGATGGCAGCGGTCTCGAATTCCAGCTTGTCGGCGGCGTCATGCATCTGCACGGCATAGTCACGCTGGATGGTGGCGGATTCCCCCGACAGGAAGCGCCGCGCCTGGTCAAGCTGTCCGGCATAGTCGGTTTCGCTGACAAGCCCGACACAGGGGCCGCTGCACCGCTTGATCTGGTACTGCAGACAGGGGCGGGTGCGTGCGCTGAACACCGAGTCCGAACAGGTGCGCAGCATGAAGGCCCGCGCCAGATCGGCAACGGTCCGGTTCACCGCACCGGCCGAGGCAAAGGGGCCGAAATAGTCTCCCTTGCGGGTCTTGCGGCCACGATGCTTGGTCAGCTGGCCGAAGGCATGGTCGGCGGTGATCAGGATCTGCGGCAGGCTCTTGTCATCACGCAGCAGGATGTTGTAGCGCGGCTTCAGCTTCTTGATCAGGTTCGATTCCAGAAGAAGCGCCTCGATCTCCGAATTGGTGACGATGACCTCGAGCCTCTCGGTCTCGCTGACCATGCGCATCAGCCGGTTCGACAGCCGGTTCGGCTGGGTATAGCTGGTGACGCGCCGTGCCAGATTGCGCGCCTTGCCGACATAGAGCGCGTCGCCTACCCCGTTCAGCATCCGGTAGACGCCCGGGTCGCCGGTCAGCGTCTTCACCTCGGCCTTCAGATAGGCCAGGCCGCGGCCAAGGTCCGGTGGCAGGATCTCGCCGCCGCTTGCGGGGGTGCCGGCCGGCCGGACCGCGCTGTCTGTCTGGATGGTTTCGTCAGTCATCATGGGTCAATCTAGCCGTCCTCGGGCCGGCTTGGTAGTGGGTGCGACGATCCCGTTGGCGTTTCCCTTGGCCGTGGCGCCGGATGTCGCGCGCGGATGCGATGAATCGGGGTGGAAATCTATCCCCGGACCCTGTGGATAACTATGTGGATGAATGCCGCTCCACGACGCTTGCTTGCTGATTTCACTGGAATTTTTACAGTTTGATGAAATATTGGGCACCTTCACAAGAAACAAATGAAAACAATGACTTAAATTTTAGATAAGAATGTAGTTAGCTGATTTGACAAGCAAAATTCCAGTCGGTTTTGCGAAATGTTGCGATAGTGTCACGTTGTGTAAAACAGCTGCCGATTCGCCGTCCGCAGTGCCGAAATGTCAACCCGGTCCGGCCGGTATTTTCCGGCTATTCTTCAGGCAAAAAATGCTGTCCGAAAGAATCAAATGAAAACAATATCAAGCCGGGGGCAAGCTTGGGGGGCAAGCCGGGTGGTCACCCCGGGTTGTCAAGCTGGGGGGCAAGCCGGGACCATGCCGTACGGCAGACGGGGCTACCGTCGGCGCGGGCGTTTGCGCGGGCTGCTGCCCGGGGTGCCGGCCGGGAAGCGTGCCTCGGACGGACCACCTGATGAGCCACCTGATGAACGGGTGCCGGACCCGGCATTGAACCTGTCGGCGATGGCCTGTGGCACGCCCGGGGCGTTCAGGCCAAGCTCGGCCGCCTCCATCCGGCGGATCTCGTCGCGCAGGCGGGCGGCCTCCTCGAACTCGAGATTGGCGGCGGCGTCCTGCATCGATTTTTCCAGATCGGCGATCACCGACGCATAATTATGTCCGACAAGATCGCCTTCCTTGGCGCCGGCCTGCGGGGTGACATGGTCGCCGCGCTCATAGACCGAGTCGAGAACATCGTTGATTTCCTTGCGGATGGATTCCGGTGTGATGCCATGCGCTTCGTTCCAGGCTTCCTGCTTGGCCCGGCGGCGGTTGGTCTCGTCCAGCGCATATTGCATCGAGGCGGTGATGGTGTCGGCATAGAGGATGACCCGGCCGTCGACATTCCGTGCCGCCCGTCCGATGGTCTGGATCAGCGAGGTCTTCGACCGCAGATAGCCTTCCTTGTCGGCATCGAGGATTCCGACAAGGGCACATTCCGGAATGTCCAGCCCCTCGCGGAGCAGGTTGATGCCGATCAGAACATCGAACACACCAAGCCGCAGGTCGCGCATGATCTCGATCCGCTCCAGCGTGTCGATATCGGAATGCAGATAGCGCACGCGGATGCCGGCTTCATACATATATTCCGACAGCGCCTCTGCCATCTTCTTGGTCAGGGTGGTGATCAGCACCCGCTGGCCCTTTGCTGCTGCTTCGCGGCACTCGGCGATGATGTCATCCACCTGGCTTTCCGTCGGGCGCACGATGCAGTCCGGATCGGTCAGGCCGGTGGGCCGCACCACCTGTTCGGAAAAGACGCCGCCGGTGCGCTCCATCTCCCAGGTGCCCGGGGTCGCGGAAACAAAGATGGTCTGTGGGCGGAACCCTTCCCACTCCTCGAATTTCAGCGGCCTGTTATCCATGCAGGACGGCAGGCGGAAGCCATATTCCGAAAGCGTGCTCTTGCGCGCGAAGTCGCCTTTGAACATGGCCCCGATCTGCGGCACGGTGACGTGGCTTTCATCGATGATCAGAAGCGCGTTCTCCGGAAGATACTCGAACAGGGTCGGCGGTGGCTCGCCAGGTCCGCGCCCCGACAGATAGCGGGAATAGTTCTCGATGCCGGCGCAGGACCCGGTGGCCTCGATCATCTCGATATCGAACTGCGTGCGCTGCTCGATGCGCTGCGCCTCCAGCAACTTGCCCTGTTCGGTGAATTCGGCCAGCCGTTGTTTCAGCTCGGCGCGGATCAGCTTCGTCGCCTGCTGCAGCGTCGGGCGCGGCGTCACATAGTGTGAATTGGCGAAGACGGTGACCGTCTCCAGCTTCGCTGTCTTCTCGCCGGTCAGCGGGTCGATCTCGAAAATATCCTCGATCTCGTCACCGAACAGCGAGATGCGCCAGGCGCGGTCCTCGAGGTGGGCCGGAAACAGCTCGACATTGTCGCCGCGCACGCGGAAGGTGCCGCGCACGAAATTGGTGTCGTTGCGCCGGTATTGCAGCTCGGTCAGGCGGCGCAGCAGCGCCTGCCGCTCGATCTCCTCGCCCCGGGCAAGGCGGAAGGTCATGGTCGAATAGGTCTCGACCGACCCGATGCCATAGATGCAGGACACCGAGGCGACGATGATCACATCATCGCGTTCCAGCAGCGACCGCGTTGCCGAGTGGCGCATCCGGTCGATCTGCTCGTTGATCGAGCTTTCCTTTTCGATATAGGTGTCGGAGCGCGGGACATAGGCCTCCGGCTGGTAATAGTCGTAATAGGAGACGAAATATTCCACCGCATTGTCGGGGAACAGCGTCTTCATCTCGCCATAGAGCTGCGCCGCCAGCGTCTTGTTCGGGGCCAGGATCAGGGTCGG
>NTKV01000069.1 GCA_002457745.1 SAR116 cluster bacterium MED-G06
TAAGCAGTCTGGCCTTGCCGCCAGCAATAAGCTCGCCTGTCTCAAGATGATGAACCACCTTCACCACAGGCACCAAGGACTCCCGCGGCGGCCTTGGCCGTGACGGCGGTTTGATGACCACCTTGTCCAGACCGGACGTGGTCACCGGCAATGTCGATCGCGACGGCGAAAGCGCGGTGAGACCGCCATCCTTCATCAGGCTTGCCGCAATCAGGGGAAGGAAAAAGCGATCAATCTCGTTGCTCTGACAGGATGTATCGCCAACGCATGCAAAAACCGTCTGCCGGTACAGCGTCAGCGTTGTGACGATAGCCAGCATCCCGATTGCATGAAGGCGCTTGTTTCTATGCATCATCCGAAAGGATAGGGACAGGCGGCGTTAAGGAAGCCCCGGCGGGGCTTCACATGTGGGTGAAGGATGGCCGCGCGGCCAGCCTCGATGGTCGGGGCGATCTGGTGATCAGGTGCCGGGAATACGCTGTGTCAGCTTCATCTCGATCCGACGGTTGCGGCGTCGCGCATCGTCACTCTGGGCGCTGTCAAGCGGCTGGAATTCGCCATATCCGGCTGCGGCAAGCCTGTTCGCCGGAAGACCCTGGTCGGCAAGGAATCTGACAACCGACAGCGCGCGTTCGGTCGACAGGTCCCAGTTGTCGGCGAACCTGCCGGCACGGACTGGGATATCGTCGGTGTGGCCTTCCACCTGCAGGATCCAGTCGATGTCATCCGGAATGTCTGCAGCGATCTGGTTCAGGGCAATGGCAAGCTGGGCCAGACGGGTCTGGCCCTCGGCCCCGATATCGGCCTGGCCCTGGGCGAAAAGCACCTCGGACTGGAACACAAACCGGTCGCCGACAATCCGTACATCCTCGCGGCCACGAAGAATATCGCGAAGCCGGCCAAAGAATTCCGAGCGGAACCGCTGCAGTTCCTGGACCCGCGATGCAAGGGCGTTGTTCAGTGATTTGCCGAGGCTGGCAATGGCGATCTTGTCGCGCGCCATCTGGGCTTCCTTCTCGGCCAGCAGTCCGGTCAGCTCTTCGATGCGAAGCCGCAGCGCGGTGACGGCGTTGGTCATCTGTGCCACTTCCTCTCGCGAGGCGGCGTTTTCCGTTTCCAGCTCGCTGATCCGCGCCAGTGAGGTCACGTTGCGCGCTGTGATCTCGGCAAGCTTGCCTTCGGAGGTGTCAAGCGCGGCGCGGCTGGCCTCAAGCGCGGCAATGCGCTCCTCAAGTGTCCGTTCAACAGATGCCAGTTCCGCCTGTGTGGCTGCCAGCGTTGCCTCGGCAACCTCAAGCGCAGCCGCACGGTCTGCCAGACTTGCCTTGGCCGCGGCAAGCGCCTGCTCGTTTTCTGCCTGAAGGGCCTGCAGACGCCTGATCTCCATTTCGCGCACGCCAAGTGTCGTGGTGGCCTCGGCAAGCTGCGCCGCGATCGCGTCGCGCGCGTCCCGGCTTTGCGACAGTTGCGCGGCCAGCGTATCGCGTTCCTTTGTGGCGGATGCAAGCTGCGTGGTGATGCTGGCAAGTTCGGCGGTGAGGTCGGCGGTGGCCTTGCGTTCGATGTTCAGCAATTCGCCAAGATCGAGGATCTGCGCGCGCATGTCGTTCATCGTCGCATCCTGCCCAGCCACCCGGTAGGCAAGATTGACCTGGATCAGCACAAAGACCAGCAACACGAAGATGATCACCATCAACAGTGTCGCCAAGGCATCGACGAAGCCCGGCCAGGTGTAATTTTCCGGGCGGCGGGCGCCGCCTAGACGCGCCAGCGCCATGGTCAGCCCCCTTTCGTCTGGCGGGTCACACGGCTGCCTGCGGTCTTGTTGACAGCATTGGCAAGGGCGCGAAGTTCTGACACCACCGCGCTGTTGGCGCGCCCCCGATCATCCTGCAGATCCACAGAAAGCTGGGCGATGCCGGCATTCAGCTGGGCAAGCTGTTCGCGAAGGCGGCGGTCGTCGGTCATCGTCTCGTTCAGCGCTGCAAGTGTCATGTTGATATTGCCGAGCTGGTCAAGAACACGCTGTCTGTTGTCCTCGCCGGCAGCGATGGAATTGCCAAGATGGATCAGCGCGCGGGCGGCTTCCTCGCTCATCCCGCTTGCCAGTGGCGTTACCCCGCCGTCGCCAGCCGCGGGTCCGTTGTCATTGAAGCGGGCAAAGGCCGAGAGCCAGTCCTCGAGCTCGTTGAAGAACCGGCCCATGGCCTGACCAAGCTGAAGATCCAGAAAGCCGAGGATCAGCGAACCGGCAAGGCCAAAGAGTGATGAGGAAAAGGCTGTCGACATGCCCGACAGCGGGGCATCAAGCCCGCCCTTGAGCTGTGTCATCATGGCGTCGAAATCGGTGCCGGCGGTATCAAGCGAGCCAACGACAAGCCCGACTGCGCCGATGGTCTGCAACAACCCCCAGAAGGTTCCAAGAAGGCCAAGAAAGACCAGAAGCCCGATCATATAGCGTGAAATCTCGCGCCCTTCGTCGAGCCGCGCCGCGACGCCATCCAGAACCGAGCGCAGCGACAAGGCTGACAGCTGTGATTCCTGACGCTGGTCGGCAAGCATGGCATAGACCGTCGCAAGAAGCACCGGCTTCGTCTGCCGATTGTCCAGCTTGCCGGTCTTCTGGATTGCGGTCAGCCAGCGCCGTTCAGGCACCAGCCTCAGGATCTGTCTGAAGGTGTAGATGATGCCGATCAACAGCACCCCGAGAATGACCCCGTTCAGCGCTGGATTGCCCATGAAGGCGCGTAACAGCGGGGCGTGGAGGAGGGCAGCGATCGCCACCACAACTACAAGGAAAATCAGCATGCGGACGAGGTAGCGTCGCGGGTCGGTCATCATCACCCTGTCTCCTGTTCGGTCCGGTCCGGCGGTCGCGTGACTGGTCGGACTGTCAGTGAAAAGAATGGCAGGAATGAGGCCGGCTGACCACCCGCCGAAGGCGATTTGGGCGATCATGCCGGAGATGCGCTGTTCCAGATGGCTGTCCCAGATGGCTGTCCTGGATGGCTGTCCTGGATGGCTGGCCCAGATGGCTGTCCCAGATGGCTGGCCCAGATAGCTGGCCTGGATGGCTGGCCTGGATGGCTGGACCGGAGAGGGGAAAAGGCCTCAGGGGCGAAGATGACGGATCAGATCGCCATGGATCGACGGATTGCCGGCAACGACATCGCCGCTGTCCAGCGACTTGTCGCGCGAGGCAAAGTCCGAAACAAAGCCGCCAGCTTCACGCACAAGCAGCACACCGGCAGCAATGTCCCAGATGCTCAGCCCCTTTTCCCAGAAGCCGTCAAGGCGACCGGCAGCCACCCAGGCAAGGTCAAGCGCGGCGGCACCGTTGCGGCGCACGCCCGAGCTGACAGCCATGATTTTGGCCAGCTGTTTCACGAAGGCGTCGTGGTCTTCGTCACTGCCCCGCCCAAGGAAGGGAATGCCGGTGCCGAACAGCGACTCCGCCATCGACCGCCGGCCCGACACGCGAAGACGCCGCTCGTTCAGATAGGCGCCCTTGCCGCGTTCGGCGGAATAGAACTCGTTCTTTACAGGATCAAACACCGATGCGGCGGTGATCACCTTGCGGCCCTGCGTATCGGTTTCCATCACCGCGATTGAAATGGCGAAGTGCGGGATTCCGTGGAGGAAATTGGTGGTGCCGTCCAGCGGGTCGATAACCCAGACCGGCGCGTCGGGGTCGCTGCCTTCGATGACGCCGCCTTCCTCCATCAGGAACCCCCAGTCAGGACGCGCCTTCGACAGCTCCTTGCGGATGGTCCTCTCGGCGTTGATGTCAGCCCGGCTGACAAAATCTGCCGGACCCTTGCGGCTGACCTGAAGGTTCTCCACCTCGCCAAAATCGCGGAGCATCCCGCGGCTGGCGTAGGTTGAGGCTTTCTGCATGACGTTGATCAGCGCGGACTGGCTGGCCATGATTCATTTTCCTTGCTTGTCTGATGCCGGCAGTGCTGCCGGCATGCTGCTGCGCACGACCCGCGGGCCGCTCACCTGTGACGCGTCAGTCCTTCGCACGTTCGACGTAGGTCGAATCCTCGGGGCGAACAACGATGCGGGTGCCGGCCTCGATGTGCGGTGGTACCAGAACGCGGACTCCGTTTTCGAGAACCGCCGGCTTGTAGCTTGACGAGGCTGTCTGGCCCTTGACCACGGCGTCAGCCTCGACAATCTCCATCACCACCTTGTCGGGGAGCTGTACAGAGATCGGGTCACCCTCATGACTGGAGACAGTCACCACCATGCTGTCCTGAAGAAAGGCAGCGCTGTCACCGACCATGTCACTGTTGATCGAGATCTGCTCAAAGGTCTCGCTGTGCATGAAGACAAGATTGTCACCATCATCATAGAGAAAGGTGCATTCGCTCTCTTCAAGGATCACCCGCTCGATGGTCTCCGAGGAGCGGAACCGCTCGTTCAGCTTGGTGCCGTCACGGATGTCACGAAGTTCGATCTGGGCAAAGGCACCGCCTTTGCCGGGCTTCACATGCTCGACCTTGACCGCGGTCCACAGGCGGCCGTTATGTTCGATCACATTGCCGGGTTTGACGGCATTCCCGTTCAGCTTCATTGATGGCCTCTCTTTTACGCTTACCCCTCGCGGGTGCTGGCGGCGCACCGTGAAACGGGCGCGCGGTGCCGGTAATATGGTCCGGCGTTCATCTGGCTAGAGTGTTTTGCCTATTTCGACGGCGTTGTCCAGCATCCGGCACGAAAAACCCCATTCATTGTCGTACCAGGCAAGGACACGCACCAGACGCCCATTCATCACATGGGTCTGCGTCAGGTCGGCAATCGAGCTGTGCGGGTCATGGTTGAAGTCGACCGAAACCAGGGGGCGATCATTGGTGCCAAGCACCCCTTTCATCGCCCCTTCAGAGGCAGATTTCAGGATGGCGTTCACCTCCTCGGTATTTGTCTCGCGCTCGGAGGTGAAACCGAAATCGACAACCGAGACATTGGCCGTCGGCACCCTGATGGCCGATCCGTTCATCCTGCCTTTCAGGGCGGGAAGCACTTCGCCAACCGACCGCGCCGCGCCAGTCGAGGTCGGGATCATCGACATCGCCGCCGCCCGAGCCCGCCGCAGATCCTTGTGACTTGTATCCAGCGTTGGCTGATCGCCGGTATAGGCATGGATGGTGGTCATGTACCCGGCCTCGATACCAACGCTGTCGGCCATCGCCTTGGCGACTGGTGCCAGACAGTTGGTCGTGCAGGAGGCATTCGAGATCACCAGATGATCTGCCCGGATGTCCTGATGGTTGACGCCGAAAACGATGGTGGCGTCCGCATTCTTGCAGGGGGCCGAGACAAGCACCCGCTTGGCCCCGCCGGCAAGATGCGCCGCGGCCTTGTCGCGTTCGTTGAAATGGCCGGAGCATTCCAGCACCACGTCGATGTCATGCGCGGCATGCGGGATCTTTGCCGGGTCGCGCTCATGCGTCATCACAATCCGTCCGGTGCCGACATCCATCCAGTCGTCACCATGGCTGACATCGCCTCTGGCGCGGCCATGGATCGAGTCGAACTCGTAGAGATGCGCTGACGCCTCGACCGGCCCGGGGGTGTTGATCAGAACAATGCTGACGTCATCACGGCCGCTTTCCACAAGGGCGCGAAGAACCATGCGGCCAATCCGGCCAAACCCGCTGATGGCTATGCGTGTCGTCACGTCATGTCCTTTCGACAAATGGCCTCAAAAAGGGCGTTCCAAACCAGAGTTGACCCGATGGTCAGCCGATACACCGCTTGGCCTCTGCCGCCACCGCGTCAGCGGTGATGCCAAAATGCCGGTACAGATCGCCTGCAGGGGCCGAAGCGCCAAAATCATCCATTCCGACAAATCCGTCACCATCCCCGAGAAGCCTGTCCCAGGGCTGGCGAAGCGCCGCCTCGACAGCCACACGCGGCCCACTGCCAAGCACCTTGGCGCGCCAACCTGCATCCTGCTGTGAGAATAGCTCGAGGCAAGGAACCGAAACAACCGTCGCCGCGATGCCATCGCTTGCCAGAAGGTCGCGGGCCGCGATCGCCACACCGACTTCCGAGCCGCTGGCCATCAGCGTTACCTGGCGGTCATCTTCGCCGCCGGCAACAATATAGGCGCCGCGGGCTGTCATGTTCTCTGACAGGTTGGACAGACGGAACTGTTCAAGCCCCTGACGGCTGAGCGCCAGAACGGACGGCGCATCCTTCGCCGAAAGGGCGCATTGCCAGGCTTCGGCTGTTTCGACAGCGTCGCCGGGACGGAACACCAGAAGGTTCGGAATACAGCGCAGCGCCGCCAGATGCTCGACAGGCTGATGGGTCGGTCCGTCCTCACCAAGGCCGATCGAGTCATGCGTCATCACATAGATCACCCGCTGGCGCATCAGGGCTGAAAGACGAATCGACGGGCGGCAGTAATCGGTGAACACCAGAAAGGTGCCGCCATAGGGAATGGCGCCGCCATGCAGGGCGATGCCATTCATGGCCGCTGCCATGCCATGCTCGCGCACACCGTAATGAACATAGGTGCCGGCCTGGTTGTCCTTGGAGAAAATTTCCTGACCACCGCCCCTGGTGTTGTTCGAGCCGGTCAGGTCAGCCGACCCGCCCAGAAGCGCCGGGCAGGCCGGAAGAATGGCCTCGATGGCTTTCTGGCTGGCAACGCGGGTGGCGATCTTCTGCGGTTCGGCTTCAAGGCTGGCTTTCCAGCCCTGAATCGCAGCCTCGATCGCGGCGTCGAAATCACCGGCCATCGCGGCGTCGAAAGCGGATGTGTCTGCGGCGGCGTGGCGATCCTGCCAGGCGTGCCGTGCGGCGCTGCCCCGGCTGCCGACCAGGCGCCAGTCATCGGCAATTTTTGCCGGAATTTCGAATGGTGCATGCGTCCAGCCAAGGGCCGCGCGGGTGCCTTCGATTTCCTCACCGCCAAGCGGAGCGCCATGGACGCCGGATGTTCCGGCCTTCTTTGGCGCGCCATAGCCGATCACGGTACGACAGCGGATCAGGCTTGGCCGCGTCTCATCGGCCTTTGCTTCGGCAATCGCTGCCGAAACGGCAGCCATGTCGTGGCCATCAACGGCAAGTACCTGCCAGCCATAGGCTTCAAACCGGCCAGTGGTGTCATCAGACACAGCAAGATCGGTGCTGCCATCAATCGAGATGCCATTGTCGTCGAACAGGACGATCAGGCGGGACAGGCCCATATGACCGGCGATCGAGGCGGCCTCGTGGCTGACGCCTTCCATCAGACAGCCGTCACCGGCGATCACATAGGTGAAATGATCGACAAGGTCGCGGCTGAATTTGGCGGCAAGATGCTGCTCGGCCATCGCCATGCCGACAGCATTGGCAATGCCCTGCCCAAGCGGACCGGTGGTGGTCTCGATGCCGGCAGCATGCCCGGCTTCCGGGTGCCCGGCGGTGATCGACCCCAACTGCCTGAAGTTGCGAAGCTGGTCCATTGTCATGTCGGCATAGCCGGTGAGATGCAGCAGCGCATAGACCAGCATCGAGCCGTGACCCGCCGACAGAACGAACCTGTCCCGGTCGGGCCAGTCCGGCGCGGACGCATCGAATTTCAGGTGGTCGGCGAACAGCGCTGTTGCTGCATCAGCCATGCCCATCGGCATGCCGGGGTGACCGGATTTGGCCGCCTCGACAGCGTCCATCGCAAGGGCGCGGATGGCGTTTGCCATGTCCTGCCGCTCGGGGGAATTGACCATAGATTTCTCCTAAAATGGCCGCCAGAAGACCGCCAGTGCGAGGTGCCCGGACACAGGCACGATACCTGCGCGCAATCTGCCCTCATGCTGTCGATTCGTCAATCTGAGAGTCGGCAGGGCGCAAGGTTTCGTTGCTGGCCGGATCGCGTTTTTCTGATGAAAATCCGAGGGCTGAAAATGGGGCTTTATTTGAAGGTTCAGTTGGGGCAGTCTGGCCATCGTCTGTTTTGCACCGGTTTCAATGGCGGTGTGACAGGCGGGAATGGCAAAGCTGACCAATGTGATTCGCGGTGATGTGGATTCGCGGTGATGTGACACTCGGGGCTGCCCCGCACGCTGCTTTCGCCGCGGCGTGGTCGTTGACGGTGCTGCAACCACGGGCCGTCATGATGTCAGCATGATGCCGTCATGATGTCAGCAGGCCGATCGAACCGGTCGATAAAGAGGAGATCATCGATGTCGCGTCTTGCCGAGGCGGAACAGAAGCTTGCCGCCGCCCTTGATACGCTGGAGGCGGCCCTGAAAGCCAAGACAAGCGACCCTGATCAACCTGACAACGCGGCCATCATCACCGAAATCGGGCGTATTGACGAGCAGCTCTCGCAGGCGATGAAACTGATCGCCGACATCCAGCGAAGTGGCGTCTCCGAGGGAGGCAACGCATGAGCCAGTCGATTGTCACCATCCGTCTGAACGGCACGCCCTACCAGATTGGCTGCGGTCCCGGCGAGGAAGCGCGGATCGAAGCCCTTGGTGCCGAGATTGACGCTGTGCTGCAGTCGCTTGTCGCGTCTGTCGGGCAGATTGGCGAGGCCAGGTTGCTGGCCATGACGGCGCTGATTCTTGCTGACCGGACGCAGGACAGCCAGACACCGGGCGCTGCAAATGGTGCTGCCGATAACAGGTCAGGCGACGACGACGCTGCCGCAGCGGCGCTGGAGAACGCCGCCGAACGAATCCTTGCGCTTGCATCGACCCTGTCTTCCCACTAGGTATTGCGCGTGCGACGACTGGACCTCGCGTTTGGATTTTCGATCCCTGGGGCCATAATTCATCTCTTGGGAGCTGCCTCTGGCCGGATCGTGGTCCGGTTATTCGCGGTGCCCACCTGCACTGCAGGTCACAGAGGATGAAGCTACCGACGGTTGTTCCGGTTGTCGCCGTTTCCGTTTTCTGCCGCATCGGCCGGCCTGCACCACCGGATGACCATGTCCCACGCCCCTTCCGATCCTGTTGATGCAAAGGCTGCCCTCCGCAAGGAGGCTGCACAGCAGCGCGCGGCACTTGCCGCCAGTGACCCGGACGCCGCCGAGCGCTTGGCCGTGCAGGCGGGGATCATCGCCGCGCTGGCTGATGGGGGTCAGGATCAGGCCGGCATTGTTGCCGCCTATCTTCCAATCAGGTCCGAATTGTCACCGCTGCCGCTTGTGGCCGCTCTTGTCGCTGCCGGACTCCCAACGGCCATGCCGGTAACGCCGGAGCCCGGTCATCCGTTGCTGTTCCGCGCCTGGGCACCTGGCGATGACCTTGCCGACGGGCCTTACAATACAAAGCAGCCGCTGATGAGCGCCGCCGCGGTCATCCCGACGGTGATTCTCGCGCCGATGCTGGCTTTTGATGGTGGCGGCTGGCGACTTGGGTATGGTGGCGGATTCTATGACCGGACGATTGGCGCACTGCGCGCCGCTGGTCGCCATGTCTGTGCGCTTGGCATTGCCTATGATGGCCAGCATGTCGCCGAGGTGCCGACCGGGCCTTATGACATGCGGCTCGACGGGGTGTTGACCCCATCCGGCCTTCGGTCGGCCACAGCCGGTTCATCCCCTTCCGGAGAGTTATGATGCGCGTGTTGTTTCTTGGCGATATTGTTGGCCGCGCGGCGCGCAACGCAGTGATCGAGCAGGTACCCGGACTTCGCGAGGAATTCGCGCTCGATTTCATCGTGGTGAATTGCGAGAACGCGGCAGGCGGGTTCGGCGTAACACCGGCGATCTGTGATGACCTTTTCGCCGCCGGAATCGATGTGCTGACCACCGGCAATCATGTCTGGGACAAGCGTGAGATCATTCCCTATATCGAGGCGACACCAAGGCTTCTGCGTCCCCTGAACATGGCCGAGGGAACGCCTGGCAACGGCAGTATTAGCCTGACCGCCGAAGATGGCAGTAGGATTGTGGTGATCAATGCCATCACCAACCTCTTCATGTCGGATTATGATCCGGTCTTTCCGGCCGTGAACGGCGCGCTGGTGCGTAACCAGATGGGACGTGATGCCGATTTCATCCTGATCGATGTTCATGGCGAAGCAACCTCGGAGAAAATGGCGATTGGCCATCACGCCGACGGCCGCGCCACCTTTGTTGTTGGCACGCACACGCATGTCCCGACGGCAGATCATCACATCCTGGCCGGCGGCACCGCCTATCAGACGGATGCCGGCATGTGTGGTGACTATGACAGTGTGATCGGCATGGACAAACATGCTGCCACGGCCAGATTCACCGGCGATACCGCGCCGCGCCTGTCGGTGGCGCTTGGTGAGCCGACGCTGTGTGGCACGCTCGTCGAGAGCGATGCCGAGGGGCGGGCGCAGTCTATTTCCCCCTTCCGCCGGGGTGGCCGGCTTTCCGACATCAATCCGGACTGATGCCGCGGTGCGGTTCACCGGCATCATCGACTCTGGCGCACCCGGTGGTGAATTTGCTATAGCAACGGTGTCGGTCGACGCTGCCAGGCGCGATGCCGACACCGTTTCATAAGGACAATCATGCGCCCGGCCGCGAACCCGGGCCACAGCACAGAAATTCGGGACCATGGCAGGCCATAGTAAATTCAAGAATATCCAGCATCGCAAAGGCGCGCAGGACAAGAAGCGCGCGAAAATCTTCGGACGGCTGATCAAAGAGCTGACGGTTGCCGCGCGTGGCGGCACCGATGCCACGTCGAACCCGCGGCTTCGCACCGCGCTGGCCGCGGCACGGGCGGCCAATATGCCGAAGGACAATATCGAGCGTGTTCTGAAAAAGGCGGAAGGTGGCGAGGGCGAGATCTATGATGAGATCCGCTATGAGGGCTATGGCCCGGGAGGCACCGCGCTGATCGTCGAGGCTATGACAGACAACAAGAACCGCACCGCCTCCGAAGTGCGTGCCGCCTTCAACAAGTTTGGCGGGTCGCTTGGCGAGACCGGCTCGGTCAGCTTCATGTTCGATCGTGTTGGCCAGATCATCTTCACAGCTGATGCAGCCGATGCCGACACCATGTTCGAGGCGGCGCTGGAAGCCGGTGCGGACAATGTTGAGTCCGACGAGGAAGGCCACGAGATCACCTGCGCCACCGAGGATTACAACACCGTCGTCGAGGCGCTTGAAGGCGCGTTCGGTGCGCCGAGTGAGTCCGGCCTCGTCTGGAAGCCACAGAACACCATCGAGGTAAATGAGGACCAGGCCTCGACGTTGCTGAAGCTTCTGGATACGCTGGACGACAATGATGATGTCCAGAACATATCCTCGAATTTCGATATCCCCGAAGAGATCCTGGCCAGGCTGGCCTGACAGGACGGTGGCGGATGCGCATTCTCGGCATTGATCCCGGCATCCGCAACACTGGCTGGGGCGTCGTCAGCCTTGACCGTGGACGCCTTGTCCATATTGCCAATGGTGTGATCAAGCCTGACCCGAAAGCCGCCGATGCTGACCGGCTGGCGACCATTGCCGATGGTCTTGGCGAGGTCATCACCGCACACAGGCCCGATCTTGCCGCCATTGAAGAGATCTTTGTTGCCAAATCTGCTGCCTCGGCGCTGAAGCTGGGGATGGCGCGCGGCGTGGCGATGATGCGCTGCGCCGGCGCCGGCATTGCTGTCGAGGAGCTTGCTGCCCGTCAGGTGAAAAAGGCGGTTGTTGGCACAGGCAGCGCTGACAAGGCGCAGGTTTCGGCGATGGTCACCAGGCTGCTGTCGGTGACCGCGATGAATGCCGACGCCGCCGATGCGCTCGCCATTGCCATTGCCGCGCTGAACAGCGGCGGTCTGCCGGCGGGGCCGGTCCCCGATGCTGGTGAAGGCCAGGGAGGTGACGGCCAGGGAGGTGACGGCC